>JBCDEC010000036.1:0-24577 GCA_039179965.1 Pseudomonadota bacterium | reverse complement strand
TGACGCGCCTTTGACGGCGACAAAGTCGTCAAAGCGTTTTTCGACCTGATCGAAGACCACAAGCGGTTCCGTGGGCGCCATTTCAGTCATGATGCGCGCCTTTGCAGTTTGAAGAAAATGAGCAGTTGCGAGATCAGAACCAAGGTGATCGAAACGGCAAACACCAGGGTGCCGATGGCGTTGACCTGCGGGTCGATGGTCCCTTGCACGATTTCAAGCACATGCACCGGCAAGGTCTTGTTCAGACCCGAAACAAACCAGGCGACGGTGAATTCGTCAAAGGACACGGCGGCGGTCAGAAACAGCGCCGAGAGGATCGCCGGGGCGCAGAACGGCAGGATCACATGGCGCATCGCCTGCCATTCCGAAGCGCCGAGGTTCCAGGCGGCCGCCTCCAGACTTTCGTCGATCTGGCTCAGGCGCAGCCGGATGATCGCCATGGCAAAGGGCGCGGTCAGCACGGTGTGGGCGGCAATGATCGAATACAACTGGCCCGAGATGCCCAGACGCGAAAACCAGGCCAGCATGGCAAGGGCGATGATGATCAGCGGGATCGTCGGCGGCAGCAGGATAATCGCGAGAAACAGGCTCTTGCCGCGGAACGAAAAGCGGTAGTCCGTGTAGGCGGTGCAAAAGCCAAGGAATGTCGCCAGCACCGACGAACAGGCCGAGACCACCAGCGAATTGCTTGCCGCGCGCCAGAAATCGGGATCCGCGAAAATGGTTTCATACCAGAGCGTCGTGAACCCACCCAGCGGCAGGGTCGGGAACCGGTCGGTGTTGAACGAAAACAGCAGGCTGACAAAGATCGGCAGGAAGATGAAACCGGCGATCAGCACAAGGTAGGCACGAAGAAAGACGTCGAGGCGGCTCATCGACTGGCCCTTTTGCGGTAGGCGAACATGATCGAGGCGAAGGCGATGGTGAAAAGCGTGATCATCATCATCACCGCGACCACGGCGGCGCGCGGCCATTGCTGGCCCGCCTTGGTTGTGTCGATGATCAGGATCGGCAGGGTCGGCGGTTTGGAACCGCCCAGGTAATAGGGCGCCACGAAATCTCCGAACGAAAGGATGAAGGCGAAGAGGGCCGCGATGACAAACCCGGTTTTACCCACGGGTAAGATCACGGCGCGGATCGTGCGGGCCGGCGAGCAGCCGAGATTTCGCGCGGCCTGGATCAGGCGATCGTCGATATTGGCCATGGTGACCGTTTGCAGAATAAGCACCAGGGGCAGGATCAGCGTCAGATACCCCACCAGCGTGCCGGTGGCCGTGTTCAGCATCCTGTAGGGACCCAGACCCAGCAGCCCGAACGCGCCATTGAGCACGCCGGCTTCCGCGAGGATCGTGTACCAGGAGAAGGTGCGCACAAGGTAGCTGGTGAAAAACGGGATGATCAGCAGAAGGATCGCGACCTGGCGCAGCCGGGCCGAGCTGCGGAACGCCAGCGCATAGGCCGCCGGGAAGGCCAGGACAGAGGCCAGACAGGCCGCCAGGGCCGCCATCTGGATCGTGTACCAGTAAGCCGACCAGACATAGCCGCGCGACAGCATCTTTTCCCACGAGGCGAACTCGAAGGTTTCGACCATGCGATAGTTCTTCACCACGAAGAACGACATCGCGATCACAAAGAGCAATGGGCCCAGAAAGAACATGGCCTGCCACAGGATGATCGGCAGGCGGAACGTCAGGGCATAGGCGTTGAGGCGGCGCATCAGACGCGCCGCCCTTGGTTTGGTGTCACGGGATCAGGCGTTCTTGTATTCCGACCAGAAGTCGTTCCAATCCTCGAGTCCCTGCTGGACCGGGATGTCGCGATAGCTGATGCGGCCGTCATTGATCAGCGTGATCGGGTCGCGGACATCGCCATTGACCTGACCCGACCGCAGGGCCTCGGCGCTGTCGACCTCGTTGAGCATCGCCCGGCCCGCCTTGGTCACGCAATGGCCCGGATAGCCCAGCATCTGCGCCGTCTTGACCTGACCTTCCGGCGACATGGTGTAGGCGAGGTATTTCAGCGCCAGATCGGCTTTCTCGGAGGTTTTGGTGATCGAATAACTCTCGGTCCACTGGATGCCGCCTTCTTTCGGCACCACCGACGACACCGGCGCGCCGTCGCGTTCCAGAATGCCCGTCACCCAGTCGCCGATGCCGACCATGGCCAGCATCTCTCCGTTCTTGAGACCCGCGAAGGTGCCGCCGAAGTCGAAATAGCCGCCCACCTGCGGTTTGAGCGACAGGGTCTTTTCCTGCACGGCTTTCCAAGCCGCGTCGTCGATGTCGAAGGGATTGGGGTTGCCCATCAGCTGGCTCATCTGACCCAGGCTCGGCAGGTGCCAGTCGAAATGGCCCACTTTGCCGGTCAGGCGCGGATCCCAGTAGATGTCATAGCTCGCGGCCTCTTCCGCCGTCAGCACATCCGTGTTGTAGGACACGCCCAGATGCCCAAAGCGTGTGATCAGGGAATACAATTCCCCATTCGGGCCCCAGTGACCGGCGAATGCCTTGAAATCGTCGTGCAGCAGATCGTCCATCGGGTAATCGCCGGGGTCGAGTTCCATCACCAGATCATTGGCGACCAGCAGCTTGGCATATTCCGCATCCGTATGGATGATGTCGAAGGTGCCCGGCGGGTTCTGCGCCAGGGCGGCCAGCATGTTGTCGCCGCCCGAATAATACTTCGGAACAAACTTGACGTTGTTGGCCGCTTCGAATTCTCCGACCATGTCGGGCTCGGCGGTGCCGTACCAGCCCAGCATGGTCAGTTCGACGGTCTGCGCCCAGGCGCGGTTGACGAACGGTGCGCTGAGCAAGACCGACGCGGCCCCTGTCTTCAGCAGTGTGCGGCGGTTGAGCCCGAAGCTTCTGTTCTGTGTCATCGCGTATCCCCCATGTCGTAGATTTTTGCTTGGAATTGACAGGGGCCATAAGACCGTTACGGCTTGGTGACCGGGAGCGGTTTTCCCGGTCACCGACAGGACTCCGGCCCCTCGCAAGGGGCTTTGCACAAAAAACAGGCGATGGAATGGAGCGACAGGACAGGATGACATTTCGCGCCGCTTTCGGCGGGCAAGGTCCGGTGGTTTTGCCGGTCATCCACGTGCTTGAAACCGACCGGACGTTGCGCAACATCGACATCCTGACCGAGGCGGGCGCGCCGGGCTGTTTTGTGATCAATCACGACTTTGGCGTGGCGCCATTCATCGACATTCTGCGCGCGGTGCGTGCGGCGCGCCCGGATCTGTGGCTGGGTGTGAACTTTCTCGCCGTCACCGGCCGCGACGCCTTTCCGGTGCTGGCCAAACTGGGGCGCGAAGGCTGCCGTATCGACGCCTATTGGGCCGATGATGCGCGGATTGACGAACGCTCCGACTGCCAGTCGGAAGCAGAGGCGATTGCGGCAGCGCGCGATGGCTGGGACGGGCTCTATTTCGGGGGTACCGCGTTCAAAAAGCAACGCCCGGTTGACCCGTCCCAGTATGGGCGCGCGGCCGAGATTGCCCGCAATTTCATGGACGTGGTCACCACCTCGGGCGCGGCCACGGGGATTGAGGCGGACGACGACAAGATCAAGACGATGCGGGCGGCGATGGGGGAGACGCCCATGGCGCTGGCCTCCGGCATCACGCCGGAAAATGCCCATCGCTACCGGGAGGTCGACGCCTTCATGGTCGCCACGGGCATCAATTATGACGGCAATTTCTATGATATTGATCCGGCGCGGTTGCGCTGTCTGATGGATATCGCGGCAGAACTCTGAAGGAGGCAGCATGACAGATTCAAAAGGCCCCCGCGACGATCGCTGGTATTTCAAGCTGATGGCGCCCAACACCAAGGGCCCCCGGTTTGCCTGGCTCGATCCGACCTCGATTTACATCAATCAGGATGCCTTTGCGGACCTGCTCGAAGATCTCCTGAGCGATCTGGATGGCGTCGACTGCGACGTGATCGGCGGTCTGGATGCCATGGGCTTTGTGCTGGGCGCGGCGCTGGCCGCGCGTCTCAACGTCGGGTTCCTGCCGATTCGCAAGGCCGACAAGCTCTGTGTCGACACCGATCGGGTCAGCTTTACCAACTACTCGGGCCGCACCCAGGACATGGAGATGCGCCTGCCCGCCTTTGCCCCCGGCACCCGGGTTTTGCTGGTCGATCAATGGATTGAGACCGGCGGCACCATGGAAGGCGCGATTGATCTGGTGCTGCGTCAGAACGGCAGGATCGCCGGTCTGGTGGCCATCGCGATGGAAGACACGCCGCGCGCCCTGGCGTTGCGCCAATCGCACCCCGTCGTCACCGCGATCCGGCCCGACACCCCCTGGCAGGCGGAATGCAATGCTCAAACCCTGAGCAGTTTCGAAACCTACGACCCGACACAGGTCTTTCCGGCGCGCGGGCGCGTCCGGTGACCGCCTTTGATCACTACGATCCGGATGCGCTGGCCTTTCTGAGCGACCTCCGGGCCAACAACTCGCGCGCATGGTTCACAGAACAGAAGGCGCGCTATGAGCAGCGGATAAAGGCGCCGTCGCAGGACTTTGCGGCTCAGATGGCTATGGCGCTGGAGGCGGTCTCTGGCCACAGCATCAAAAGCAAGATGTTCCGTATCCACCGCGACGTGCGGTTCTCCAAGGACAAGACGCCCTACAATGCCCATGTCCATCTTTCCTTTGCGCCGGACGGTCTGGGTGATGCCCCGCCCATGTGGTTCTTCGGGCTCTCGCCCGAGCGGCTGACGCTGGGGTGCGGGGTCTTTGAGTATGGGAAAGCCGCGCTTGACCGGTTTCGCGCGGCGATGGCCGGCCCCAAAGGCGCTGATCTGATCGACCTCGGCCACCGTCTGGAAGCGGCGGGCCTGCGCGTGTCCGAACCGCAGCTCAAGCGCGTGCCAGCCGGCTATGACAAGGACCATCCGCATGGCGAGGCGTTGCGGCGCAAAGGCTTTTCTGTCTGGAGGGACATGGCGCCGGCCTTTGTCACCGCGCCCGGTCTCGTGTCGCGCTCGATGGAGGCGATGACGCCGCTGCGCCCGGTCTTCGATTTGCTCTGCGAGATCCCGGACCCCGAGTCGGCGCGCGGATCCAATTCCGGTTGACAGATGCGCCTTTGCCCGGTCACCGTCTCGGACAGAGTTGTGCCAATGAGGACCCTCGGGTGAGCGACCGCAGGACAGAGTCTCTGGGACGCCGGGCAACGGGATGTGATCTCGTCGTCTGAGCGCGCAGGATGTGTGCCCGCCGGGTCTGCCGGGTCTGCCGTGTCAGGCCCGCCATCGTGTCCTTTTTGTCCTTTTGAGTGCTCTTCATGCGCAACGCTTCCGGGTATCGCATCGCCGTCGACATCGGCGGGACGTTCACCGATACGGTTCTTCTGGACGAGTCCGGTCACTGTGCCGCGACCGCCAAGACCCCCACAACTCCGGCCAATCCGACGCGCGGCGCGCTGGATGGCGTGAGGCGGGTGACCGACGCGGCCCGGGTGGACCTGTCGCGGATCACCGGTTTCATCCATGGCACCACGCTGGCGACCAATGCCCTGATCGAGCGGCGCGGCGCGCGGGTTGCCACCATCACAACCGAGGGCTTTCGCGATATCCTCGAAATCGCCTACGAACGGCGCTACAGCCAGTATGATATCAATCTGGTCAAGCCCGACCTGATCGTGCCGCGCGCCCGCGCCTTTACCATTGGCGGCCGGATGACGGCACAGGGCGAGGACCTTCACCCGCTTGACGAGGCTGCTGTGGACGGGCTTCTGGCCGCGATCTCGGCCTGCGGCGCGGACGCCGTGGCGATCTGCCTGCTCCATGCCTACGCCAACCCGGCCCATGAATTGCGCCTGCGCGATCTGTTGCACAGCGCGCGCCCGGATCTGGTGATCTCGCTGTCCCATGAGGTCAGCCCGGAGGCGCGCGAATTCGACCGTCTCTGCACGACCATCGCCAACGCCTATATTCAGCCGCTCATGGCGGGCTACCTGGCGGAGTTCCAGTCTCAGTTCACTGCGCTGGGTCTTGCCTGTCCGATCCTGATGATGACCGCCGGCGGCGGGATGACCACGCTCGAGACGGCCGCGCGGCTGCCGATCCGCCTGGTTGAATCCGGGCCAGCTGCCGGGGCCATTCTGGCGGCCCGTATCGCGGCCGAGACCGGCGAGACCGAGGTGCTGAGCTTCGACATGGGGGGGACCACGGCCAAGCTGTGCCTGATCGATGCATTCCGTCCGCAGACCGCCCGCAAGTTCGAGATCGCCCGTGCCGCGCGCTTTGTGAAAGGCTCTGGCATGCCCGTGCGAATCCCGGTGGTCGAAATGATCGAAATCGGTGCGGGCGGCGGGTCGATTGCGCGGGTGGACCGGTTGGGACGGCTGCAGGTTGGCCCGGAAAGTGCAGGCTCTGAACCCGGACCGGCGGCCTTTGGCAAAGGCGGGCAGGCGCCCACTGTCACGGATGCCGACGTGATCCAGGGGCTGATCGATCCGGCCCGGTTTGCCGAGGGCCGGCTGCGCATAGATGAAGAGGCTGCGGCCTCTGCGCTGGGCGCGGGGCCGGGTGCGGCGCTGCAGATGTCGGCGGTGGACGCCGGGTATGGCGTCAGTCAGATCGTTGATGAAAACATGGCCGCTGCGGGCCGCATTCACGCCGTTGAATCCGGCAAGGATCTGCGGCGCCGCGTGATGATCGCCTTTGGCGGCAACGGGCCCTTGCATGCCACCCGCGTGGCCCGGCGAGCGCAGGTCGACCGCATCCTCGTGCCGCTGAACCCGGGCGTCGGCTCGGCGGTGGGAATGCTTTATGCGCCGGTCTCCTTCGAGGTGATCCGGTCACGATACGGCACACTCGACGCTCTGGATCTGGACGCGCTGAATGGCTTTTTCGACGCGATGATCGGCGAGGCCGAAGCCGTCGTGCGGGCCGGCGCGCCGACCGGGCCGCTGTCTTGCCGGCGACAGGCGTTCATGCGCTATCACGGTCAGGGGCACGAGATCGCGATCCCGTTGCCGGACCGCCCCGTGCAGGCGGACGATGTCCCGGCGATTCAGGCCGCGTTTGAGGCCGAATACAGCCGTCAGTTCAGCCGCGTGGTGCCGGGTATGCGCATCGAAGTGATGAACTGGGCGGTTGAGGTCGCCTCGACCCGCCCGCCCGCCGCCCGCCCCGCAGCCATCACGGTGCGGCAGACGGCAGAGCCGGTCGCCCACCGCGATATCTTTTGCGATGTCACCAGCCGCTGGCGGCGCGCGGCGCTGTATGACCGCGCGCACCTGCGCGCCGGTGACCGGCTCTGCGGTCCGGCGCTGATCGCGGAACCACAAACCACAACCTTCGTCAGCGCAGATTTTCGCGCAGACGTCGACGGGGGCGGCAATCTCTGGCTGACCCGTGCTGGAAAGGACATCTCATGAGCGCAGCACAGACGCATCTGCAAGTGATGTGGAACCGGCTTCTGGCGGTGGTGGAGGAACAGGGGCAGGCGCTGATCCACGCCGCGTTCTCGCCGATCGTTCGCGAATGCGGGGATATCTCCGCCGGGATCTTTGATGAGAGGGGCCGGATGCTTGCGCAGGCCGTGACCGGCACGCCGGGCCACATCAACACGATGGCGGAGGCCGTGAAGACCCTGCGCGGGCGGTTTCCGGCCCAGGATATGGCGCCCGGTGACATCTACCTGACCAATGATCCCTGGATTGCCTCGGGTCATCTCAACGACTTTCTGCTGATGATGCCGGTGTTCCTCGGCGACGCGGTGGTGGGCTTTACCGCCTGTACGTCCCATCTGGTGGATCTTGGCGGTCTGGGCATGGGGCCGGAAGGCGCGGATATCTATGACGAAGGTCTGCTGATCCCGCCCTGCAAACTGGTTGAACGGGGCGCGCTCAACTCGCTTCTGATGGAGATCGTCAAGGCCAATTCCCGCGAGCCCATCGCCAATGAAGGTGACATCTATGCGCTGATCGCCTGCTGTGAGACCGGCGCCCGGCGGTTGGTGGAGATGATGACGGAGTTTGACATCTCCGATCTCGAGGCGCTGGCCGAACACATCATCGACACGTCGCGGCGTGGCACCATCGCCGCCATCGCCGCCCTGCCCAAGGGCACCTGGCACAACAGGCTGACGGTGGACGGCTATGAACGGCCGATTGACCTGCACGCCGCCCTCACCATTGCCGAGGATCATGTGGGCCTCGATTTTACCGGCACGTCGGGTCTGTCGGCCAAGGGGATCAACGTTCCCTTGAACTACGCCGCGGCATATTCCGTGTTTGCGCTGCGCTGTCTGATCGGACCCGATATCCCGAACAACGCCGGGTCGCTTGCCCCGTTTCGTGTGTCCGGCCCGAAGGAGTGTATCCTCAATGCCCAGCCTCCGGCCCCGGTCGCTATGCGGCACACGCTGGGGCAGATGACCCCGGATCTGGTCTATGGATGTTTGGCCCAGCCGCTGCCGGATATGGTGCCGGCCGAAGGCGCCTCCTGCATGTACGACCTGCCGTTGCGCCATGCGCCGGACGCGGCGTCCAAGGGCGACACGCAATTCGCGCTGGAACTGGTGTTCAGCGGTGGCACCGGCGCGCGGCCCGGTCTGGACGGTCTGTCCGCGACCGCCTATCCCTCCGGCGTCTGGGGCAGCCAGGTCGAAACCACCGAAGCCATCGCGCCGGTGCTCATCACCCGCCGCGCGCTGCGTCCCGACAGCGGCGGGCCGGGTCGGCTGCGCGGCGGTCTGGGACAGGAAATCGAGCTGCGGTCCTCCAAGGCCGAGGATCTGATGGTCTTTTTGTCGGTTGAACGGGTGGCGCACCCGGCCATGGGGCGCCAAGGCGGCGGCGCCGGCGCGCCCGGTCGCATTCGCATCGGCGAGACGGATCTGCCCGGCAAAGGCGCGGTGCGGATCCCGGCCGGCGAAACGCTGCGCTTTGAAACTCCGGGCGGCGGCGGGTTCGGCGATCCGGACACCCGGGACCCCGACGCGATTGCGCGCGACTTGGACGAAGGTCTGATCACCCCGCAGGCTGCCCGCGACATCTACGGGGCCAAGTCATGATCCAGCCCGTACCGCATATTGCCGTCATGGCGCCCTATGCCCTGGCGCAGCTTGACGCACCTGCTGGCAAGCGGCTCATCTCCCTGTCCCAGAACGAGAGCCTTCGCCCGCCCAGCCCGCAGGTCGCCCCGGCGGTTGCGGGGGCCCTTGGCGCTGCACATCTCTACCCAGATCCGGATTGGGTGGATTTGCGACAGGGTCTTTCGGCGCTGCACGGGATTCCGGCAGACGGCATTCTGTGCGGGCAGGGCTCGATGGAGCTGATCGCGGGCCTCATGCGGGTCTTCGCCGGTCCCGGCGCGACCGTCTTGGCCCCCGCGCATGCCTATCCGTTCTTTCGCACCGCCGCCGCACTGGCCGGGGCCCGCTTTGACAGCGCGCCGGAACGGGACGGGCGTGTGTGCGTGGAGGCCCTGCTGCACGCCGTGCAGGCCGATACACGCGTGGTCTGCGTTGCCAATCCGGGCAACCCGACCAGCACCCGCATTCCGCGCGCTGACCTGATCCGCCTGCGCGCTGCGCTGCGCGAGGACATCCTTTTGATCGTCGATGAAGCCTACGGGGAGTTCGCCGATCATCTGGGGGAGCCGGTCTTTGATCTGGTGGCGGGCGGCAACGCCGTTGTGTTGCGCAGCTTTTCCAAGGCATATGGTCTGGCTGGCCTGCGCGTTGGCTGGGGGCTGTTTCCGGTCCAGATCGTGCGCGAGATGCGCAAGGTCCTGACGCCCAACAATGTCGCCCTGGCCGGCCAGGCCGCCGCGGCGGCGGCACTTGCCGATCAGACCTATATGCGGGACACCTGCAGGCTGACGGGCGACCTGCGGACCGGCTTCGCCGGGGATCTGCGGCGGGTAGGCCTGAACGTGCCCGAAAGTTTCACCAATTTTGTACTCATCGGGTTCCCCGATGGTGCAGCCGCGCGCGGCGCCGATGAGGCCCTGCGCCGCGAGGGCGTCATTCTGCGGCCCCAGGCGGGCGTCGGGCTGGAGACCTGTTTGCGCGCCACCATCGGTGCGAAGGCGGATCTCGACATCGCGGCCGATATCCTGAGGCATTGGGCAAAAGGACAGATGACATGACAGCATCGCGCGGGCGGGCCCGGTTTGGCATCCTGGTGCCCTTTACGAACAGCAATCTTGAACCGGACATGGCGCTGCTGCGCCCGGATGGCGTGTCGTTGCATGTCGCGCGGATGGGCGGATACGCGGAGGATGAAATCCCCGATGCCGCTCAGATGCACGGACTTGGCGCGGCAGATCTGGACGGGCCGCTGGAGCTGCTTCAGGGCGTGCGCCCGGATGTCATCCTCTATGGCTGCACCTCGGCAACGCTGACCCATGGACCGTCTTTCGACCGGGCTCTGGCGGCGCGGATCAAGTCCGACAGCGGGGCGGAGACGGTGACTGCGGCGGGTGCGCTTGTCCATGCGATTGAGACGCTCGGCGCACGCAAGGTCGGGTTTGCGTCGCCCTATGTGCCTGAGATCAACGAGATGGCCGTGGGGTTCCTAGGGGCGTGCGGTATCGAGGTGGTGGCCCGGGCCGACGTGACGGAGACGCTCGACAACACCGGTCAGGGGGCGCTGTCGCCGGATGCGGTTTTTGCATTGGGCTGCGCGGCCGATCACGCCGAGGCGCAGGCGGTCGTGCTGTCCTGCACGGATATGCGAAGCGTCGAGATCGTCGCCCGTCTGGAGGCCAGGTTGGGCAAGCCGGTCGTCACCTCGAACCAGGCCATGGTCTTTCAGGCCATGCAGCGGGCCGGCCTTGGTGATCCCTTGCCGGGCTATGGACGGCTTTTGGATGGCCAGGTCACGCCCTAGCCTGAGACCCGATCCTGGTGCAGCCCTGCTCTGGCAAGGGCGTCGGCCGGTAGAGGGCGGGCCGCTGGCGTCATGGGCCGGGCGCCTCGTCGTCGCGTTCCTTGTCCAGCGCCTCGCGGATCCGGGTCAGATCGGGCAGGGACGCGGCAAAGGGTTCGCCCCCCAGCTCGGCCAGAACAGGCGCAAGCGCGGAGGAGATCGCTTGCGTGGTCTCGCCCAGAAAGCGATGGCCACCCGGTGTGGTCCGCGCGATCTTGGAGCGCTTGTCGTCGGGGTTTGCGGCCAGCACAATAAAGCCATTGGCCACAAGCCCCGCCAACATATGGGTCATCGACGTTTTCGGAACCTGGAAGGCGATGGAGAGCTGCAGCGGCGTCTCTCCCTCCGGCCGTCGCGAGAGATGACCCAGAATGCCGAACTGCGTTGACGTCATCCGGCCTGGCAGGAATGCCTCCAGCTTGGACGAGATCAACTGATGGATGATCCCGACCTCGGTGAAAAAGCGGTTCACCTCGCCAATGTCTACGTCAGGCTTCATTCAAGAGGCGGGACTCCAGGGGCCAGCGGGGCGTGGCAATCGGCTCCGGACCGTACCCCAAACGCAGCAACATTTGCACGGTGTGCCCGGAGGGCGCAAGGCGGGCATGGGCCAGCGCGTATTCCTCGGCCATTTCGGGATACTCCTGCAAGGCCTGGCTGACGGGATGGACACCGATCCCCATTTCGGTGGCCTTCAGATAGAGGCGCACAAGCCGGCGGCCTGCGTCCAATTGGTCGTGGCGCGTATTGGTTGCGGTGGTCAGGACCGCGTAGTGCGGGGTTGCATCCAGCATGATGTCGTATTCCCGCAATTGCGCCCTGTTGCCGGGATGCTCGGTGTCCATGAGCGTCTCTTCCCCCAGGAGGCCCGTCAGGCGCAGCGCCTCCAGCATCGGGTCGCGCAGCTCAATCCCGTCGGGGTTGGCGTTGATCTCGGCCTTGCCAATGCGCATCAGATCGACGGATTCCTTCAACGTCCGCGGGGTCTGTACCTCTATGGCAAAGGCGCGTTTGGTCATGTCGCGGATCGGCGCGACCTCGGAGTCTTCGAGCAGCAGATCGGCGTAGGCGGACAGCGTCTGTGCTGCCTCGGGCGACAGCCGCCGTTCGCTGTAGGGCTCCTTGTTCGAATGCCGGCGCAGGATCTGGTCGGCCAATGGATCGGCCGTGCCGCCGGGTGCAAAGACCGCTTCGGCCACCGGGCCATCCTCGCCATCGGGCAGAAGCGTCAGATCCACCTGTTGGCCCTGCGCGCCGGCTGCCAGCATCATGGTTTCAATGAAGGCGCCGAGCCCGATGTAGAGCTGCCGGTGATAGGGGTCGGTCTGAGGCAGCTCCCTGTCCGGGTCGCGGTGGATGCGGACGCGGTCGGCATCCACCAGTTCGATCAGCCAGGGCTGACGGTTGTGCGGATTGGGCGCAAGGATCGCATGGGAGAGAGCCGCCTTGCGCGGATCGGTGTAGGTCTGTGGCTGCCAGGGCGCCAGCGCCTTGGCCGGTGTGCGGGTGGCGACAAAGGCACCGGCGCCAGCCGCCGCCAGAATGGTGCCGCCGCCAAGAATTTTGAGAAACCTGCGTCTGTTGGGCATTGTGACATCTCCGTTAGTACGACTTCGCACTATATAATACGAAATCGTACTACATCAACATCCGGACGGACGGTTTTCCTGCCCCGTCGCGCGGCCTGGCGCGTTGGCATTCCTGTCCCGCCTTTGTACTCTGCGCGAACCTGCAAGAAAAAAGAGGCGTAGTGGCAGCATATGGACCCACAGAAGGGCGTGGAAAATCTGTTGGTGACCTGTGCTGAGGCACGCCCCGGGGATCGTTTGCTGATCGCCTATGAACCGGCGGACCTGGGCTATTTTGACGCCGACATCCTGCGGGACGTGACGGATGGGGCGCGGCGTCTGGGGCTTCAGGTCCATGCGGTGGACGTGGGATTTTCGCCCCGGGCGCCGCAGCTTCCGGAGGACTTTCTGGATCGTCTCGCGCAGACCGATGTGGTGCTCTTTCTGGCGCGTCTGGGTGATCAGCTGCGGTTTTCCGACATGCCCGCAGGCCCCACATTTGTCGTCTGCTTTGCGCTCAACAGCCAGCTGCTGGGGTCCCGGTTCGGCACGGCGGACTACCGCGCGTTTGTCGACCTGAAACAGGCGGTGGACCGGCGACTGCTGGCGGCGCAACGGGTCGTTGTGACGTGCCCGGCCGGCACACATGTCGAAGGGGCCGCGGCAACAGGGACGCAAAACCTGGACGACACCACGTCGCGGCGATTTCCGATGTCCGTCTTTTCGCCCGTGCCCGCGGCGGGGTTCTCGGGACGGGTTGCGCTGGGCGGGTTTCTGACCGGCACCGGATCGCAGTACTACGATGGCTACACCGTTACATTCGACGGTCAGGTCTTTGCGCATCTGGAGGCCGGGCGGCTGACCGGGTTCAGCGGCGCGGCTGGCGATGTCGCCAAGGCCAACGCGCAGTATGACCGGGTGTCATCGCTGTTTGGGATCGATCGGGACTTTGTGCATTCCTGGCACGCCGGGCTTCACCCCGGTTGCGGTTTTCCATGGCCGATGAGGTCGCATTTCGAACGCTGGGGCGGGGCGGCTTTTGGCAACCCGCGCGTTCTGCATTTTCACACCTGCGGCGCCTATGCGCCCGGTGAAATCTCGTGGAACCTCTTTGATCCGACGATTTCCGTTGATGGCGTAGCGCTGTGGGAAAATGGCCGCTTCTATCCCGACCGTCTGCCCGAGGGTGCAGAGATCCTGGCGCGGTTTCCCAGCGCCGCCGCCGCCTTTGCGACACCGGATCGCGAGGTTGGACTGGGCGATGCGTCCTAGCCGCAGAATTGCGGGATCCCGCGCCTAACCGGCGCCCCGGGATTTGCAGAAGGATTGAAACGCGCGTGCGATGGCGGCAGAGGCGGTTTCCAGCAATTCGGCGCCAATCTCGGGTGTCGCCAGAGCGGAATGCGACCCGACGCGCCCGTCGGGAAAGGCAGCGCGATGGGCGTCCGGCGGCCCGTGCCTGTCGCCACCATGCGCCTTGATGTAGTCGGCGCTGAGCTTTTGCGGCGGCGTGGCAGCGGCGCCCGGCGGTTTGCATCCCAGAAGGGTCTGGGTGATGGCGACTTCCGAGGGGGTGGCATGCATCCCCTCCCATTCGCCGAAACGGGCATCACGCAGGGCCATGACCTCGGCCGGGGCCCACCAGCTTTGCACCTCCACCGACCCGTCCGGCAAGCGCGCCCGGGCCTGGGCGACCGGCTCCAGATTGGCGCCATGACCGTTGACGATAAAGACACCCTTGAAGCCCTGCGACAGCAGGCCCGCGCAGATTTCGTGGACCAGATCCCGGGTCAGATCCGCCGGGATCGACAGGGTGCCGGGAAAACCGGTGTTGAACGGCGCGGGTGTGTAAGCGAGTTCGGGCACAACAATGGCGTCGCAGATTTCGCCTGCGCGTCTGGCGACCTCGGCTGCGCAAATCGCATCCGTGCCGACCAGACCCATGGGGCCATGTTGTTCGGTCGAGCCCATCGGCAGGAGCGCACAGGCACCCCGGTCCAGACAGGTTTCAACCTCAGGCCACGTCATATGGCTCAAAAGCATGGCGCGGCAGACCCGTCAGGCGGGACCGCCGCGCCGATCCGATGCGCTCACAGACCCCATTTGGCCTTGTTGGCGTCAAAGAACCCCTTGGCCTTTTTCAACTCGACCCAGTTGTTGACGTAGTTGATCCAGACCTGATCGCTTTGCGGCACGAGCATCGCAATCGGAGAGGGCGCCCGGGGGCCGGTGTCGGGAACCCGCACGACGCCGAACTTCTGTTCCAGCGTCGAGCCTTCGATGTTGGACGTAATGAACACATCCGCCCGCCCGGCCAGGACTTCCTGGTAGCCGCGCGCCGGGGCTTCGACGACTTTGATGTCGGCCTCCGGGAACCATTCGCGCACCAATGCCTCGAATGTCGTGCCCAGCGTGGTGGCAACCTTCACGCCCGGCTTGTTGATCGACTCATAGCCCGAGAAGTTGGCCGCCTTGTCAGGTGTCGTGAACGGAAAGATCTCGACCGAGATGTAGCTTTCCGAGAACCCCGCCGCTTTCATGCGTGCCGGGGAAATCGAGGCAGACCCGGTGATGTGGTACTGGCCCGCGACCACGCCGTTGACCAGCGTTTTCCAGTCGGTCGGCACAAATTCAACCTCGACGCCAAGATCCTTGGCGAGTTCGTTCATGATGTCGATGTCAAAGCCCTTGTAGGAATTGGTCGCCGGATCGCGCACCGACATCGGGTTCCAGTCCCCCGTCGTGCCGACCTTGAGCACGCCGCTGTTCAGGATCTCGTTCAGGGCGGATTGGGCCGAGACCGCCCCCGCAAGGCTCAGACCAACCGCTAAAGCCGCGGCTGTTTTCAAAAGACGCATCATTCAAGCACTCCCCGTATGTGGTGCGTTTTATTGAGTTTTGACGAAGCATAGTTGCTTGAGGCGCCACTTAAATCAAGTAAGCTCGGTTGCGGGCGTCATCGACGGGACAAGGCTGGGTCTGAATGGAAGAGACAGCGATAGAGCTGATCGGCGTAAACAAATGGTTTGGCGACTTCCATGTGCTCAAGAACATCGACCTTTCGGTCCGGTCAGGGGAAAAGGTGGTCATCTGCGGCCCGTCGGGTTCGGGCAAGTCGACCGTCGTGCGCTGCATCAACAGGCTGGAGCAGCATCAGTCCGGCAGTGTGCGTGTCAACGGCTCTGAACTGACCAATGACCCGCGTTCGGCCGCGGCCATCCAGGGCGACGTGGGGATGGTCTTTCAGCAGTTCAATCTCTTTCCGCACCTGTCTGTGCTGGAAAACCTGACACTTGGGCCGATCAAGGCCCGCGGGCTTAGCCGAACGGCGGCTGAAGAGCGGGCGCGCCACTATCTTGAACGCGTGCGCATTCCGGATCAGGCCGCAAAGATGCCGAAACAACTGTCCGGGGGTCAGCAACAGCGCGTGGCCATTGCGCGCTCGCTCTGTATGGAGCCCAAGGTCCTTTTGTTCGACGAACCGACCTCGGCGCTGGATCCCGAGATGATTTCAGAGGTTCTGGACGTCATGGTCTCTCTGGCGCAGGAGGGCATGACCATGGTTGTGGTGACCCATGAAATGGGATTTGCGCGCAAGGTGGCGGATCAAATGGTGTTCATGGATTTTGGCGAGATCGTCGAAAAGGCAGCACCTGATGAATTTTTCGGCAATCCAAAGACGCAGCGCTGCCGCACCTTCCTCAGCCAGATTCTGCAGCACTGAGGTGAGACAATGATCCGCCTCTTCGCCCTTTTGGCCGTGCTCGTGCTGGTGTCGGGCTGTTCCTCGTCGGGCACATGGGGCTGGTATGTCATCGACCCGCGCACGCCGTCGGGCTGGACGAACATCAAATTCCTGGTCTCGGGCATGGGCGCGACGATTTCGATTTCGGTGATCGCGGCGGCGATCTCCATTGCGCTGGGCCTGCTGGTGGCGCTGCCCGGGCAGTCGAGCAAACGCGGTCTGCGTCTCATCAACCGGGTGTACGTGGAGTTCGTCCGGTCCATCCCCTTGTTGCCCATGCTGTTCTGGGTCTTTTACGGCCTGCCGATCATTTTCCGGTCGATGGGCATGAGCATCCCCATCGACCCGTTCTGGGGGGCGATCATCACGCTTGCGATTTCAGACAGCGCCTTTACGGCCGAGATCTATCGCTCGGGCATTCAATCCATCGCGCGCGGACAAAGCGAAGCGGCGCAGACCATCGGGCTGAACTATGTGCAGACGATGCGCTATGTGGTGCTGCCGCAAGCCATCCGCCGCATCCTGCCGCCACTGGCCAACCAGTTCATCTACATTGTGAAGATGAGCGCCTTTGCATCTGTCATCGGCATGCAGGAACTGACCCGGCGCGCCAACGAACTGGTGGTGACGGAATACCGGCCACTGGAGATCTATTCGCTGCTGATCGTGGAATATCTGGTTCTGGTCCTGATCATCAGCGCCGGCGTGCGCTGGCTGGAGCGCAAGATGGGATCGGACGAACGGATCTGAAGGAGGAACAGGCATGGATTGGCACGATTTCATGAGCCAGACCGAGGCCAATATCGCCACGCTGAACAAGGAAATCCCGGAAACCGTACGCGGCTTCGGGGTCATGGGCAAAGCGGCCAAGTCGGATGGGGCGCTCAGCGAAAAGACCAAGGAGTTCATCGCTTTGGGCATTGCCATCGCAACGCGGTGTGACAGTTGCATCGGCTTTCATATCCGCTCTTTGGTGCGGCTTGGGGCGAACCGGGCCGAATTGTGCGAAGCTCTTGCCATGGCCACATATATGGGCGGCGGCCCATCTTATGCCTTTTCCGCCAAGGCGTTGCAGGCGTTTGACCACTATGTCCAGAACGGGGACGCGTCATGAGACCGGATCTGGCCGCATCCACCGGCTATATGCGCGATTGCTGGTACGTGGCCGGACGCTCCGAGGATTTTGGCCGCGATCTGACCGCGCTGACCATGCTGGAAGAAGAGATTGTCATCTTCCGCGACACCAAGGGCCGCCCGGTCGCCCTGGAAGACGCCTGCCCGCATCGCAAACTGCCCTTGTCCCGGGGCACGTTGGAGGGCGATCACGTCGTCTGCGGCTATCACGGGCTGACCTTTGACGGGACCGGCGGCTGCGTGATCGCGCCGACGCAGCTTGACAACCCGCCGCGCCGGGCAGCGGTGCATGCCTATCCCGCGCAGGACCGCTGGGGGTTCCTGTGGCTCTGGATGGGGCATCCGGCCGCTGCGGATGAAACCCCGATCCTGCACATCCCGAATTTTGAAGATCCGACGTGGGGCAAGACGCCCAAAGGCGCGCTCTCGATGGCCTGCCACTACCTGTACATCGTCGACAACCTGCTGGACCCAAGCCACGTGGCCTGGGTCCATCTGACGTCCTTTGCCGGGGCCGGTACGGACAATCGCCCGCTTGATCTGGAGGATATCGACGACGGGGTTATCGTTTCGCGCTGGATCTACGACGAGCCACCGCCGCCCTACTACAAGGGCATGCTGCCCTTTGGGTCGACCTGTGACCGCAAGCAGCATTACGAATGCCGGCTGCCATCGACGGCCATCAACATGTCCGTTTACACGCCGACCGGAGAGGGCGGTCCGGACAAGCCGGTCTCGGAAAATGCCTTCATCAATATCTCTTACAACTTCATCACGCCGATCGATGCCACGACATCGCGCTACTTCTGGTTCCAGCACCGGAACATGCACGCCGATGACACGGCGTTGTCGGCGCGGATGTTCGACGGGGCCAGGATGGCGTTTCAGGAGGATCAGGAGGTGCTGGAATACGTACAAACCGGCATGACCAATCGCCGGGGCAATTACCTGAACCTGGGGTTGGACGCCGGTGCGGTGCGGTTCAGAAACCGGCTGGCCAAAGCGATCGGGCCCAGCCCGCTCGACCTGCGGGAGGACTGACATGACAGCCTGGATCCACATGATTGCGGACGAGGATGCCGAGCCGCGTCTGAAAGAGCTACTCGATCATGCGCGCACACCGCATGGCACGGTCGACACCGTCATGCGCGTGCATTC
Organism: Pseudomonadota bacterium; assembly: GCA_039179965.1. Classification (GTDB taxonomy): domain Bacteria; phylum Pseudomonadota; class Alphaproteobacteria; order Rhodobacterales; family Rhodobacteraceae; genus Marinibacterium. The sequence continues at coordinate 6,068 of JBCDEC010000036.1, read as the reverse complement.
CCTGCGGCCCGAAACGATGAACGGGCATGTCACGCTTTACCGGTCCGTTCTGCACTCGGACGACAACCAGCTGCCTTTTTGGTTTCTGGAGGTGGTCGCCAGCTACACCTCTGTCCTGAACGACTGCACCTACTCGCTGACGCATCACTTCATGAACGTGCGCAATCTGTTGAAGGATCAGCCGCGCAGCGACCGGATTTTTCTCGCGCTCAAGGCGCACCGGCCCGAGGACGTCTTTGATGGCAAAGAGCTGGCCTTGCTGCGCTACGCCGGCAAGCTGACCACGGATGTCGGCAAGATGGTCAAATCCGACTTCGATGCGCTCAAGATCGCCGGGTGCGACGATGGTGAGATTCTTGAGGTAAATCAGGTCTGCGCCTACTTCAACTACTCAAACCGTTTGCTCAACGGGCTGGGCTGCACGACGGATGGAGACCAGATCGGATACTACAAGGCCGACGATTGACCGCCGGGTGGCACGCGGTCGCGTTGGCTGACTGACCGCCGGATGGCGCGCGGTCGCGCCGGTTGACTGACCGCCGGGTGGCGCGTGGTCGAGATACCCCGGTCAGGCCTCCAGAGTCAGCTGGGTCTGTATGACAATGGCCGCCGGCTTTCCGTCGCCGCGCGCCACCGTGGTTTGCCAGATGGTCGTCTTGCGCCCACGGTGCAACGGCACGGTCCGTGCTGTCGCGGTGTCGCCAATCGGGATCGGGCGCAAAAAGTTGGTCTTGCTTTCCAGAGTGGTGGTGCGTTGCGCTTCAGCGAGGTTCAGTGACGCCGCCGTGCCACCCAGTGCATCAGCCAGCGCCATGATCGCACCCCCATGCATGACGCCATTGCGGTTGCTGTGGTCCGGACCGACGACGAGGTGACCCTCCACCAGATCCGGCGCGCAGCTGTCCAGAACGATGCCAAGCCCGGACGGGAATGGCGGGAGGAGGTGGGCAAGCGCGTCGTTGGGCAAGGGGACGTCTCCGCTGAGCAATCTGAGATCTGCGCGCCGAGACTGACGGTTTGTCCCGCCGCAGACAAGGCGGGCCGGGCGGTCTCTAGCAGATCACTGTCAACGCGTGTTTCACGCAGCGCAGCGACAGAGCCGATCGGCTAGGAGGCGTCGACACAGCGCCGCATCAGCAAGGGGACGTCCAGCACCAGAATTGTGCTGGTCACGATGTTGGCCTCCTTGACGTTCAGGCAGCCCACAACGTCTTCGGAAATCGCCTTTGAACTCGTGTCCTGCCCCAGTTTGGGCGACGACAGGAAATTGTCGCCGGTTGTCCGGACAATCTCGTCAAAGGAATCCACCAGCATGCCGAATTTGCCGCTGTCGGACTGGAACACCAGAACCTTGCCTTCGCAGTCGGGCTTGTGCGCCAGACTGTAGAGTTTGCGCAGATTGATCAGCGGGATCAACTCGCCCCTCAGACTGTACAGCCCATCGACAAACTTCAGCGAAAAAGGAGGTGTCAAAAGGTTCTTCGGGCGGTCGATGACCTCCCGGACATAGGACAGATCGAGCGCAAATTTCTCGCCCACCGAGAAGACAATGTAGTTGCGCGGATGGGTGCTGTCTGAGCTGGCGGCAACGCTTTGCCTGTCCTTGGCTTTCTTGGGCGGAAAGATCTCCCGGCAGGATTGCGCCGCCGACACAAGATCCGGAACCCGGCTCAGCTTTTGGTAATCAAACAGCAGGACAATCTGGTCCAGATCTTTCACCAGGCATCCCCGGATGATTTCGCCGCGCGGGATAGAGATCTGGGAGAACGGCAAAACGTCGTTTTCAAAGTAGGCCACGATGCTGTCGACGGAATAGACCAGCAGCGCAATCTGCCCCTCGGGCAGGCTCAGGATCACCAGCTTGCGGCTTGCGAGCATGTCCTGCGTGAACTTGAACGGCTCTCTCGCCTCCAGAATTCCGCGAAACTCGATCACCGGCACTGTTGCGCCGCGAATATCCACATTCCCAAGAATGTGCCCGTGCGCCAAGGGCGACTCGATCAGTGCGGGAACGTCCATGATCTCTTGTACGTTCTCGAGATCGATCGCGCATTGCGTATGGCCGATCTGAAAGGAGATGCAGTTGCGGCGCTTCCCGAGGTTGCGTTTGGCTTCGTCGTCGGAACGCTTGTTTTCGACCCGGGGCAGCCGTTCAATCTCCAGTATCCGATAGGGGTCAAGCAGTTGCACGATCCGCGCGCCATTTTGCAGTTTCAGCACCCCTTCGACGACGACATCCTTGACCCCCTCGTCGTTGGCTTGAAACTCCACCAGAGAGGTGTCGTCGCCGTAGATCACGCCGCCTGTGTCATCAAACAGCAATCCCAGGCACAACTCACCGTTTTCAATAATCGCGATCTTGCGCCGTTTCTCCGGATCGGGCGCCCCGTAGGTCAACAGAATCCGCAAATCCATGACCGGTATGATCATGCCGCGCAAGTTGAACACGCCGATCATGTGGGGCGGCGACATGGGAACCGGAGTATACCCGCCCGGTTCGTTGACCACTTCCTGCACCGCGTCAACGGGAATGGCGAATTCCGTGTCTTCGATCCAGAAGGATCCGAAGATCTCCGTGTGATGGTCGGCCTTGGTCGATCGCTCTGACGCGACAGGTTGCGGAGCGCCCACATTCTGCAGATCCGCCAGCGTCAGCGGAGGGACACCGGCGGCGGCTTCACCCGACGGGGCGGCGCTGTCCTGAAGTGGCTTCATGTCGATTTCAACCTTGGGATTGCCTCAATCGCATAGCTGCCCTGCGTGCAATCGATCTTGATGCGACGACCGTTTTCGCCGCCCAGATCCTCATGCGTGATCCGCAGCCCGGATGCCCGTACCGCCTTGCGGGCAAAGCCGGCGTTGGAACTGCCCACCAAGCGTTTGGGATCCGTGCCCGGAGGCATGGTCATATTGGCGCCGCCCGTCAGAACCACGCGCACTTTTCGGCGGTCTTCGTCGCGGATGTCCATCATTTTGAGCAGGCTTTGAATGGCCTGATCCACATGCCGGCCACGGCCTTTCAGGGTCGGCCCGTCCGATTTGGCCAAAAGCGCGTGGGCCAGACCATAGATGCCTTGTGTCGGATGCAGGAACCCGATGCCAATGCAGGATCCCAGAATGGCATTCAGCAGATGTCCCTCCCGCCCGATCTTTACCTGGCCGATCTGCACCGGCACACTGGTCAGCTGGGTCATGACAAGGGTCTCGAAGAGGCGGTCACCGGCCTGTAGATCAGCGGTTCGACCGCTTCGAAATCCGTGCGAAGCCGGGTCAGCGTTTCGCTTTCGCCGATGTAAAGATATCCATTGGGGTCCAGTAATTCGTGCACGTTGCGCAGAATGTTTTCCTGATCTTCCGGCGCGAAATAGATCAGGACATTTCGCAGAAACACCACATCGAAAGGCCGGGTCCCCCGAAGCCGCTCGTTCAGGTTGTGACGCTTGAATTTGATCCTGGACTTGATGTCGGGGAGCACCGAAAACGCGCCCGCATCATCAGCGCGCATGAACTTTGAAAACGCCTCGGGCTGTTCTGTGCGCAGCGGCGCCACGGCGGCGTCCGCGTAAGACCCGGTTTCGGCCAGATCAAGCACGCGCTGCGAAACGTCGGTGCCCAGAACCGCGTAGTTGAACCCCGGTTCCGACAGGCGCGTGCCTTCCAGCATCACACCGATTGTATGCGCCTCTTCCCCGGTGGAGGCTGCGGCGGACCAGACACGCATCGGCCGGTTGATCTTTTGCGTCAGAAACGCGGTGACGGCGGTCTGTGTAAAATGTTCCCACACCCGCGGGGTCCGGTAGCAATACGTCTTGTTTGTGGTCACGCGGTCGATGAGGTGCTGCATCTCGTCGACGTCATCGCCCAGGCGGGTGATATAGGCCCGAATGCTCGGCGCGTTGGTGTCCCGCAGCCGCGCGCGCAGCCGGCCCATGAGCATGGTCTTCCGGTTTTCGCCGATCGTGATTCCCGTGCTTTTATGTACGATGGACCGCAGCTTTTCGAAGTCCAGGTCACTGAGTTCCGCCTTTGCGTCCGGCATGTCGATCTCCTCTTGGTCCAGGTCGCGGCTAGGAGCCGAGTTTCGACACTTCGGTCTTCAGGGATTGCGCACCCGCGGTCAGATCGTTAGTCGCCGCTGCAATGGCGTCCGAGGCAATGACCGCTTCTTCCGAGGCTTCCACGATGCTTTGAACCGCCTCCGCCACATCGCGTGCCGCTGTCTGCTGTTCGTTGGCCGCGACGGAAATTTGTGAGATGGAGGCCGTGGTATCGGATATGCCCTTGAGGATCCGATCAAAGGCCGCACCCGCCTCGCGGGAGACCTCGCTGCCCTGCGAAACCCGTTTGACGGTTTCGTTGATCAGTTTTCCGATCTCTTTTGTGGCCTGCGAAGATCGTTCGGCCAGTTTGCGCACCTCATCGGCCACGACCGAGAAGCCCAGGCCATGTTCGCCAGCGCGGGCCGCCTCAATCGCAGCGTTGAAGGCCAACATATTGGTCTGGCCGGCAATTTCACTGATCACCTTGACGATCTCATTGATCTCTTCGGAGGATGCGTTGATCAGGTCCATCGATTCAATCGAGCGTTCGATGGCCTTGGCGCCCACATCCGCCTCTTCTTTCGTGCGCTGCGCGATCTCGTCGGAATGCCGGCCGTTCTGCGCAATGGAGTCAATCGAGGCGCTCAGTTCTTCGATGGAGGCGCTGATCTCTTCGGTTGTGCATCCCAGTGTCTGCGCGCCGCCCGCGACCTTTTCGGCCTGTTCCGAAATTCCGGCGGACTTGTCAACAAACTCGACGGCGATCTGGGTGACGTTCTTTTCCAGCTCGATCTCGGCGGTGATGTCGTTTGCGAATTTCACCACCTTCACAACGTTGTCTTCGGCATCGAGGATCGGGCTGTAGGACGCCCGCAGCCAGATCTCGCGACCGGATTTGTCAAACCGCTTGTACTTGCCGGCCTGGAATTCGCCGTCGCGCAGAGCCTCCCAGAACCGCGCGTAGTCCGGTGAGGACACATAGCTTGGCTCGCAGAACATCTTGTGGTGCTTTCCCTTGATTTCACTCAAGGCATAGCCGGTCGCATTGCAGAAGTTTTCGTTGGCCGAGATTATCGTCCCGTCCAGCTCAAACTCGATCACTGCACTGGCGCGTGAAATCGCATCCAGCTTGCAGTTGAAGTCCATCTGTTCTTCTTTGGTCTCGGTGATGTTGGTCTGGATCGATACAAAGCGCTCCACATTGCCCTTTTCATCGAAGATCGGGTTCACGGCGAGAGAAATCCAATAGGCCCGACCATCCTTGGAGTAATTCAGGATCTCGGCCAGGAAGGGCTTTTTTTCCTGCAGCTTTTCGCGGATCTTCTGACGGGCGGTCGGATCGGTAAGAGGCCCCTGCAGCATGTCACCGGGGCGTTTGCCGCGCACCTCGTCGAGCGTATAGCCGGTCAACGTGGTAAAGCCCGGATTGATGTATTCGATCTTGCCGCCCTTGTCGCAAATGATCACCGAGTTATCGGTTTCATTGGCCACAAGCGACAGGGTTTCGGCGACTTTGCGCAGCCGCACCTCTTCGGTGATATCGGTCGCGAATTCCACCACCCGGAAGGTGTTGCCGTTGCCATCGAAGATCGGGTTGTAGCTGGCATTGATCCAGATTTCCGAACCGTCCTTGGTCACCCGCTGAAACTCACCCGAGCGGTTCTCGCCCTTGGTGATGTTCGACCAGAAGTCCTTGTATTCGTCCGACTTCGCATAGGCCGGGTCACAGAACATGCTGTGATTGCCGCCCTGGATCTCGCTCAGGCCATAGCTCGTGATCTCGCAGAAATTACTGTTGGCGGTCAGGACCTTGCCGTCGAGATCGAACTCGATCATGCCCTGCGCGCGGCCGATCGCCTCCATCTTGCCGGCGTTGAGGCGGGCCTCGGTCACATCGGCCCATTCCAGCATGTTGCCGACATAGGCGCCCTGCTCATCGAAGATGCCATCCACGTTCAATGCAAACTTGAGCTGCCCGACCGAGATGTCGGTCTGGAACGGCAGGTTCGCCGGGTCTGCCAGCATCTT
>JBCDEC010000035.1:0-24651 GCA_039179965.1 Pseudomonadota bacterium | reverse complement strand
TGCGATCACTTGGGCCCTCCAACAAGGCGCAAGCGTTTGGGATGCGGCCGGATATCTTTCGACCAGCCCAGAAGCGATCCAAAGGCTCTACGGCCACCACAGCCCAGATTTCCAAAAGAGCGCTGTGGAGGCCATGAATCGTGGAAAATGAGCCTCATGTCGCACCCAAACCGCACCCGGGCCAAAAACGCAAAAAGCTAAGTCATTGATTTATTGGCGCACCCGAGAGGATTCGAACCTCTGGCCTCTGCCTTCGGAGGGCAGCGCTCTATCCAGCTGAGCTACGGGTGCCGCAGGTGGGGTGCTACCGCGCTTGGGCGATCCACGCAACTGCAAATGTGTCGGCGAAAATCCGCTGTGGAGGAATTCCAGACTGTGCGGGGATTCCCGACCCTCTCCTTTGAACACACTCTGCTAGGCTTGACCCAGGGTCAGCGAAAACTTGCGGCCCGCCGACTTTGACGAATGTGTATTCCAGTACCCGGGAGTTTTTCATGCCACGCCTGCCGCACGGGCTCAGCCGTTACGATCAGCTGATCAAAGCCAATCTGGAGGCCCCGGCCCCCAGCACACCGTTTCCCAGCACGCTGGGCCGCCTCTATCCCGCCAATCCGGTCTTTATCCAGAACCTGACGCATACCCGCCTGATCGAGATCTTCGAAGAGCTGACCGACAGCATGGGTGCGACGGGGCTTCTGGATGGACCCGCAGCCGCGGGCATGACCTTTTTGGGCCAGTTCATCGACCATGATGTGACGCTTGATGCGACCAGCGCTTTGGGCACGCGGATCGTGCCCGCGACGATCCCCAACATCCGCACGCCTTCGCTGGATCTTGACTGTGTCTATGGCGCAGGTCCCGAGGCTTCGCCGCATCTCTATGGCGGCGCCGGCCTGGAACACTTCCTGCTTTACGGCACCGCCGCCAATCCCCATGACCTGGCCCGGACCAGCAATGGTGTGGCGCTGATCGGTGATCCGCGCAACGATGAAAACCATCTGGTCAGCCAGGTGCAGGGCGCGTTCATTGCGCTCCACAACATCCTGATGACCAAGTTCACCAACGAAGGCGGCACCCGCGCCGAGATCCACGACTGCGCACAGATGGGGATGTCGCATACCGACTGGCATGCCCATGTCCATCCGTCCAACCTCAGCTTCGAGGAGGTGCGCCGCTTTGTGCGCCTGCATTATCAATGGGTGATCTGGAACGAATTCCTGCCGGCGTTTGTGGATCAGTCCTGCCTGGATGAGGCCCGGATCCATGATCTTTTCGGGGCCGATGCCGCGATCATGCCGGTGGAGTTTACCGGCGCGGCCTATCGCTTTGGACACGCCACGACCCAGCCGTCCTATGCACTCACCGCAGGCGATGTGCGGGACATGCACACGCTGCTGGGCTTTGGCGCACGTCCGCAGGCCGACAACATCGACTTCGCGCAGTTCTTCGACATCGACGGTGCCACGGCGCCCAAGGCACGTCCGGTCGGCCCGTCGCTGGGAGAGCCGCTGCTGCGTCTGCCCTTCGTCACCGAAGAGATGGAGCTTGCGGATATCGGTGTCACGATTTCGGTTCAGCAATCCAAGAGCCTGCCGCTGCGCAACACATTGCGCGACCGCTACACCTATCAGCTGGTCAACGGTGAACATATTGCTGCCGATCTCAATGCGCGCCATGGCAGCAATCTGGCGGTGCCGGACGTGCACCCCACCCTGGCCACCAACGGGATCACCAAGACGCCCTTGTGGTTCTATTGCCTGCGCGAGGCCGGTGAAGGCGGCACACAAAAGCTCACCGGGGTGGGCGGCGCGCTCGTCGCCTCGGTCTTTGCCCGCCTCCTGCGGCTGGACCCGACCACCTACTGGCACGCGCACGGGTTCCAACCCTGGCACGGCTTTCACAATCCAAGCGGCGTGCTGGGCGGGATCATGAAGTTTGTCGAAACCCACCGCGACTCCGTCGCCCATGCCGACCAGCTGAAAAACGGCTGATCGCTCAGACCTGTCCACGCGGTCGCCCGGTTGAGGCGGCCGCGTTCTGCCTTAAGCGAAGAGCTCGTGCGCGAGATCGAGTGCATCGATCAGGACGTCGACCTCATCGGTGGTGTTGTACAGCCCGAAGGATGCCCGGCAGGTGGCCGTCAGGCCAAGATGGTCCATCAGCGGCCCGGCACAATGATGACCCGCCCGCACGGCCACGCCCTTCTTGTCGAGAATGGTAGACACGTCATGGGCATGTCCGGCGCCATCCAGCGTGAAGCTGAAGATCGCCGCCTTGTCCGGAGTCGTCCCCTGCACCTGAAGCCAGTTCAGCCCATCGAGCCGGGTTCTGGCATAGTCGCGCAGCTCGTTTTCGTGGGCAGCGACGTTTTCCATGCCAAGCGTCATGAGGTAGTCGAGCGCCACACCCAGACCGATCATCTGCACGATGCCGGGTGTGCCGGCCTCGAACATCAGCGGCGGGTCGGCGTAGGTGACGCTGTCCTTGGAGACCTCGCGGATCATGTCGCCGCCGCCGATGAAGGGGCGCATTTCAGTCATCCGGTCGGGGCGCACGTAGATCGCGCCCGAGCCTGACGGCCCATAAAGTTTATGCCCGGTGATGGCATAGAAATCGCAGCCCAGATCCTGAACGTCGACCGGCATGTGCACGGCCGCCTGCGAGCCATCGACCAGCACTGCGACGCCCTTTTCCCGTGCCGCCGCGCAGATGGCTTTCACATCCACCTTGGTGCCCAGCACGTTGGACAGATGGGTGATCGCGATCAGCTTGGTCTTCGGGCCAATGGCATCAATCACCGCCTGCGGGTCCAGATACCCGGTCGCGTCCACATCCACCCATTTCAGCACAACGCCCTGGCGTTCGCGCAACAGATGCCATGGCACGATATTGGCGTGGTGTTCCATCACGCTCAGCAGGATCTCGTCACCGGCCTCCAGTCGCGGTGCAGCCCAGGCATAGGAGACCATGTTGATCCCCTCGGTGGTGCCCGAGTTCATGATGATCTCGTCTTCGCTCGCGGCGTTCAGAAACTGCGCAAGCGTGCCGCGCACGGCCTCGTACTTTTCGGTCGCAAGGTTCGACAGGAAATGCAGACCGCGATGCACATTGGCGTATTCCATCGAATAGGCCTGCGTGACGGCGTCGATCACCACCTGCGGCTTTTGCGCCGAAGCGCCATTGTCGAGATAGACCAGAGGCTTGCCGTGCACCTGCCGGGACAGGATCGGAAAGTCTGCTCGGATGGTCGAGACGTCATACATTGGACACCGGATACCCCATAGGACCGCCGATCAAGGTCAGCAGCATTGTCATTGCCAGAGCCAGTGCCAGAACCGAGGCGATCAACACGCCAGCCGCGCGCATCACCGATCCCAGACGCAGGGCCTGATCGATAAAGTGAAGCACGATATAGAGGCTGTAGAGGCCCACGACCAATGACAGAGCGATCGTAAACAGGGGAAAGACAAATTGTAGCACCAGTGAGACGACCTGAACGGCAACGCGCAAGGCCTGCATCCAGATCATGACCGAGGCCACATCCTCCAGCGTCCCCTGCCCGCCCATCTTCATGCCGATCCAGTAAAACAGGTGGATCATCACCATAAGACCCACGGCAACCATCACAAAATAGGCGACCGGCTGCGCCAGCAGGTCGGGCAGCAGGATCGGAAGATCCGCGATCACCGCCGGGCCGAACAGCAATAGGGTATTGAGTAGCGACACCACGGTGAGCGCCAGCCACAGCACAGAACGCGGCAAGCCCAGGCCCATCACCTGACGGGCGGCTTCAGCCGGGTCTCTTATCGTCAGAAGCGCCAATGCGCCCCAATCCTGTCCGTTCATGGCTCTCCACGCTCCGCCAGCCCCAGACCGGTGAACCAGAACCAGACCAAAACAGCAAGCCATAGGACGCCTACACCTGTCTGCGCAGGCCCCGGCCCGATGAACCCGGCAACCAGCCCGTGAAACAACATCACGGGTGCTGACGCCAAAAGCGCCCAGAACAGCACGATGCGCGCGCCATGCCAGTTGCCCTTGCCGCCGAAGATCCGGGCGATCAGATGCGACAGCGCCGCAATGGTGTAAAACATCAACGGCGCGATGAAGATCCAGCCCATCAGGGCACCGCCCATCAGCATGTTGAGCTCTTGGTCGCCCAGAAACGCTTCGCGCGAGAGTCGCGGCAGTTGCGCGACAAAGCCCAGGGCGCAGAACAGCATGAGAAACACCAGTGCCCGGTCCTCCCGTGGCCCCATGCTGAGAAGCCGCGACACAACCGATCGCGGCCTGCGATACATCGCGGCTATGTCGGTGGTGACTGCCATCTCTTAGCCGTGCCGCGTCAACCAGCCTTCTAGACGGCTTGCAATCTCGCCGGCAAGCGCCTCGTCCTCGATTTCCTCCACCGCCTCGGCCAGAAAGGCCAGGGTCAGCAGATTGGTGGCCTCGCGCACCGAGACACCGCGCGAGCGCAGGTAAAACAGAGCGTCTTCGTCAATCGCACCCGATGTCGAGCCGTGCGAACAGGCCACGTCGTCGGCATAGATCTCCAGTTCGGGCTTGGCGAGAAACTGGCTGTCACCATCCAGCAGCAGCGACTGGCTGATCTGGTAGCCATCGGTCTTCTGCGCATTGGGTTTCACCAGGATCTTGCCTTGGAAAACCCCCGTCGCGCCGTTCTTGAGAACCTTCTTGAAGACCTGACGGCTTTCACAATTGACCGCGTCATGCGTGATGAAGACCGTGTCATCATGGTGGAACTCGCCATCGCCGAGGCAGGCGCCGGCCACATGCGCGACCGCTTCGTCACCGATGATCTCGATCACCTGTTCGTTGCGCGTGAGCACCCCATTTACGGTCAGCGTGAAGGACTTGTAGGTCGCCTCTGCCCCAACCCGGGTGAACATGTGCGTGGCCGCCTGACGTTCGTGATCCCGTCCCTGGGCCCGGACATGGTGGACCGTCGCGCCGTCCGCCACGTCAATCTCCATGCACTTGTTGAACCGTGCCGCGGCGGGCCCGTTCTCAAGAATCGTCAGCTCTGCGCCACTTTCCACCTTCACCACATGGTGCAGGATCGCGTCCGAGTTTTCATCGGCGTGGATATAGCGGAAATGGATCGGCTTTGTCGGCGTCTTGCTCACGTGGATCAAGACGCCGTCGGTCGCATAGGCCGTGTTCAGCGCCGCCAGAGGACGGGCAACCGGATCCTGCCCATTGGCCTCCAGCGTCCCGTAAAGATCCTTGGCCCAGTGGATGTCCATCTGCGCCGTCTCGGCCAGCCGTTCGATGCTCACCCCTTCGAGGGACAGATCATCCGACGCCTCGGCATCGAACACCCCGTCCACAAAGACGATGCAAACCCGGTCCAGCGCTTCGAAAATCGGCGGCTCGGTGTTCTGGAAAACCGCTGCCGGCGAGGCCGCCGGCTGGGTCAGCCTGTCGGGCTTGGTGAACTTCCAGTATTCGTCGCGCCCCTGCGGCAGACCCATCTCAAGCAGCCGGGCATGGGCCTCCTTGCGCGCCGCGCCGGACCATCCGGTCGGCGCCAGGTCAAGCATAGCCAGCCGGGCCTCCGTCACGCTCTGTGTCGCCTGAGGGAGCGCCATCAGGCCGTCTCCGCCAGAATATCGGCGTAGCCGTTCGCCTCGACCTCAAGCGCCAGCTCGGGTCCGCCGGACTTCACGATCCGCCCATCGGCCATGATATGCACGACATCCGGTTTGATGTGATCGAGAAGCCGCTGGTAGTGCGTGATCACCAGAAAACCGCGACCGGCATTGCGCAGCGCGTTCACGCCTTCCGACACCAGCTTCATCGCGTCCACGTCCAGACCGGAATCCGTTTCATCCAGAATGCACATCTTGGGTTCAAGGACAGCCATTTGCAGGATCTCGTTGCGCTTCTTTTCACCGCCCGAGAACCCCACGTTGACCGGGCGCTTGAGCATCTCGGCATCGATCTGAAGGGCCTTGGCCTTTTCCCGGACCATCTTGAGGAAGTCGGTCGCCGACATTTCGTCTTCGCCGCGCGCCTTGCGCTGCGCGTTCACTGCCGTGCGCAGAAAGGTCATGTTGCCCACGCCGGGAATTTCGACCGGGTACTGAAAGGCCAGAAAGAGACCGGCCGCCGCGCGTTCCTCGGCCTCAAGCTCCAGCAGGTCCGCGTCGTCCAGCGTCGCCGCACCGTCGGTCACCTCGTAGCCATCGCGGCCCGAAAGCACGTAGGACAAGGTCGACTTGCCCGAGCCGTTCGGCCCCATGATCGCGTGGACCGAACCGGACTCGACCTTGAGATCGACGCCCTTCAGGATTTCCTTGTCTTCTTCTTCAAGTTTGACGTGCAGGTTCTTGATTTCCAGCATATTCTTCCCTTCCTTCAGGCGCTCAGCCCAGCACGACGGCGGTGCCCGAGGCGCTCACCATCAGCATGTTATTGATGACTTCGTAATCCAGGTCGACGCCGACAACCGCGTTGGCACCCAAAGCTGTGGCGCGCTCTTCGAGTTCGGACATGGCAACTTCCCGTGCGCGGCCCAATTCCTGTTCGTAGGCCGAAGACCGCCCGCCTATGATATCGGTAATGCCCGCGAAAATGTCGCGGAAGACATTGGCGCCGAGGATCGCCTCGCCCGCCACGATGCCTTTGTATTCCGCAATTTGATACCCCTCGACAGAGGGTGTGGTCGTTACGATCATCTTGGTCTTGTCCCTGGAGTTGATCTCAGTCGGAGTCTTTGCGGGTCATGTCGTAGACCGTGTATCCGGCGCCAAAGGCGATCCAGAGGATCACGAACCAGACCCAAAAGCGTTCCAGAGCCCCGTCGCGCCAGATGCTGGCCAGGATGATCCCGGCAAAGAAGGTGCATATCCCTACCAGCGCAGCCAGCCGCTCGTGATCGGCACGTTCCACCGACCGAAGCGCGGCGCGTCTGGTTTCTGTCCCGACGCGCTTCATGGCCTAGCCCACAGAGCCTTCCAGCGAAATCGCCACCAGTTGCTGTGCTTCCATGGCAAACTCCATCGGCAGTGCCTGCAGCACCTCCTTGGCAAACCCATTGACGATCAGGGCCACGGCCTCTTCCTCGTCCATACCGCGCTGGCGGCAATAGAACATCTGATCGTCGTCCACTTTGGAGGTCGTCGCCTCATGTTCCACGCGGCTCGAGTTGTTCTTCACCTCGATGTAGGGCACTGTATGCGCCCCGCATTTGTCACCGATGAGCAGACTGTCACACTGGGTGTAGTTTCGTGAATTCTGCGCCCTGGGATGCATCGACACGAGCCCGCGATAGGTATTCTGCGCGAAACCGGCCGAAATCCCCTTGGAGACGATCCGCGAGCGCGTGTTCTTGCCCAGATGCACCATTTTCGTGCCGGTGTCGGCCTGCTGGTGATTGTTGGTGATGGCGATCGAATAGAATTCGCCCTGGCTGTCATCGCCGCGCAAAATGCAGGACGGGTATTTCCATGTCACAGCCGAGCCGGTCTCGACCTGGGTCCACATCACCTTGGCCCGGTCTCCCCGGCAGTCGGCGCGTTTGGTGACGAAATTGTAGATGCCACCTTTGCCGTCTTCATCGCCCGGATACCAGTTCTGGACCGTGGAGTATTTCACCTCAGCGTCTTCTTCGATGACGATCTCGACGACAGCGGCGTGCAGCTGCGACGTATCGCGCTGCGGCGCGGTGCAGCCTTCGAGGTAACTCACATAAGAGCCCTTGTCGGCAATGATCAGTGTCCGTTCGAACTGGCCGGTGTTTTCGGCGTTGATGCGGAAGTAGGTCGACAGTTCCATCGGGCAGCGCACGCCCGGCGGCACATAGACAAACGAGCCATCCGAAAAGACAGCCGAATTCAGCGTGGCGTAGAAATTGTCCGACACCGGCACAACCGAACCGAGGTACTTTTTCACCAACTCGGGGTGCTCGCGGATCGCTTCCGAGATCGAGCAGAAGATCACGCCGGCCTTCTTGAGTTCGGCTTGAAAGGTCGTGCCGACAGAGACCGAGTCAAAGACCGCATCGACCGCCACCTTGCGGCCCTCGGCCGGCATGGTTTCCGCCCCTTCAACACCTGCCAGGATCATCTGCTCTTTCAGTGGAATGCCCAGCTTTTCATAGGTCGCCAAAAGCTTGGGATCGACCTCATCAAGCGATTTCGGCTTTTGCTCCATGCTCTTGGGTCGCGCGTAGTAGTACTGGTCCTGAAAGTCGATCTCGGGATAGTCGACCATGGCCCAATCGGGTTCTTTCAGCTTCAGCCACCGCGCATAAGCCGCCAGACGCCATTCGGTCATCCATTCGGGTTCTTCGTTCTTGTCCGAGATGAGACGCACGATATCCGGGGTCAGGCCCTTGGGTGCGTACTCCATTTCGATGTCGGTTTCCCAACCGTACTTGTACGTGCTGACCTCACGCACCGCATCGACGGTCTCCTGATCGACCCCGTCCTTGACCTGTGCTTCGCCCGCTGGGCGATCATTCATGGTCTGGTCCAATGCGGCCATGTGTCCCTCCGATCATGCGCCGCTTGGGCGCTGGATTAAGTGCCACCGCGCGCGCGGTGCTTGTTGTAGGCGCGGCACCAGGTTTCAGCGAACCGAAGCACCATGTCTTCCGTCGTCTCAGGTCCGATACTCACCCGAATGGCCGAGCTGGCCATGTCGGCGTCGAACCCCATCGCAGTGAGCACCTGGCTCGCCCGGACCTTGCCGCTGGAACAGGCAGAGCCTGCTGAAACGGCGTATCCGGCGAGGTCCATCACCATAACCTGGGTTTCCCCTTTCCAGCCCGGCGCGATCAGGCAGGAGGTGTTGGGCAACCTTGATTCACCTTTTCCGACGAAAATAGTCGTTTTCGCTTCGGTCTCAATAGCTATTTCTAGAATATTTCTAATTCCAGAAACTTTCGTCCACTCACCGGCGTCGAGATCCCGCGCGGCGGCCTCTGCCGCGGCGCCGAATCCGGCTATGCCAATGACGTTTTCGGTGCCCGACCGCCGCCCCATTTCCTGCCCGCCGCCGAGAATGCGCGCGCCGACGTCGGTCCCGCGTTTCAGGACCAAGGCGCCAATGCCCTTGGGCCCGCCCAGCTTGTGCGCAGATATAAGGGCCATCTGCGCGCCCAGCCAGTTGAACGCCAAAGGGACCTTTCCAAAGGCCTGGGTGGCATCGCACACGGCCAGCCCGTCGGGCAGTGTCTGCAAAAGCCCGGTCTCCGAATTGGCGTATTGCAGAACCGAACCGGCAGGCTCTGTCACAGTGACGGCGCCGGTCTTATCCACGGGTAAGGTTTCCGAGATCCAGGCGCGCACCGCATCATGTTCGATACCCGCCCCCTGCAGGCCGCGCTCCGCACAGGCCAGCGCCGCAGCCTCCGTGGCGCCGGAGGTGAACACGATATCGGCCCCATCGGCGCCAAAGGCTTGGGCCACCTGCGCTCTGGCGCGCTCAATTAGCGCCTTGGCCTGACGCCCTTCGCCATGCACCGAAGAGGGATTGCCGAGCACATCCATGGCCGCAACCATGGCCGCTCGCGCCTCTGGCCTGAGAGGCGCCGTGGCGTTCCAGTCAAGGTATACCCGGGCCATCTCCCGCCTTTCCGCCGATCAGGATCGCGCGCTTGGTCAGTCTTCGTCGATCATCTCGAATAGATTGGGCACGGCCGGACAGGGCACCAGCTCATTGCCAATCACATCCGACAACCGGGTCTGGTGCAGGAAAACATAGACATGGGCCGATAGCCCCTCCCACAGGCGGTTGGTCAGCGACTGCGCCTTGCTGCCGGATGAACCGCCAGAGGCACCCGCCCCCTTGTGCATCGCATCCACGGTCTCGTCGACCGCGCTCAGCACATCAACGACCCGGATCTCCGAGGGCGCCCGCGCCAGCCGGTAGCCACCGCCCGGGCCACGCACAGAGTCTACAAGCTCGGCGCGGCGGAGTTTCACGAAAAGCTGCTCAAGATAGGGCAGAGAGATTTTCTGGCGCTGCGCAATCGCGCCCAGCGTGACGAGATCATCGGCAGGTTGCAGGGCGATGTCGGCCAGAGCCACCATGGCATATCGCCCCTTGGTTGACAGCTTCACCGGATAGTCTCCTCCTTGCTTGAGGCGCGTTCCCTTGCTGCAGGACGCTGACGCTTTCGCAACAGGCGCAACCGCAAAGATTGACGGGCGCGGCGTGAAGGCATAAGTGCTCCCAACGGTTACGCCGTCTCGATCGCCAAATTTGCAATGCCTCTAGGTTTCTCGGATCCATTCGTCAACATCTGTCGACCATCCGGAAGCACAAGTCAGGAGCCGCCCCCCGTCCATGCCCGAGGTCATATTTCCAGGACCCGAAGGCCGCCTTGAAGGCCGCTATCACCCCCAAAAGGAAAAAGACGCCCCCATCGCTATTGTGCTTCATCCGCACCCGCAATTTGGCGGGACGATGAACAACAAGGTCGTCTACAACCTGCATTACGCCTTCTACAATATGGGCTTCACCGTGCTGCGCTTCAACTTTCGCGGCGTGGGACGCAGTCAGGGCGAATACGACCAGGGCATCGGCGAATTGTCCGATGCCGCCTCGGCGCTCGACTACCTGCAGTCGATGAACAACAATTCCAAACATTGCTGGGTCGCCGGGTTCTCGTTTGGCGCCTGGATCGGCATGCAGCTGCTGATGCGCCGCCCCGAGATCACCGGATTCATCTCGGTCTCGCCACCGGCCAATATGTATGACTTCTCCTTCCTGGCGCCCTGCCCCTCTTCGGGCCTGATCATCAACGGCACCTCCGACCGGGTCGCGCCGCCGGCGGATACCACCTCGCTGGTCAACAAACTGCATGAACAGAAGGGGATCACGATCACGCATACCGAGATTGAAGCGGCGGATCACTTCTTCAAGGAACCGCATATGGACACCTTGATGACCAATGTGACGGACTACGTGAAGCGCCGCCTGACAGAGACAACACGGTAATGTCGGATACTCTGGTCCGCCTCGCCTCGGAACTGGCTGAGGATGTGGTCGACGCGATGGGCGAGATGGGCGACGAGCGGTTTTTTACGGAAGTCGCCCAGATCATTTCTGCGTCGTCCCAGTCGCTGGAAGAGGCCTTTTTGACAGAAGTCCGCATCCGCCTGACGGAAAAACAGGCGCGCGATTTTCTCAATCGGCGCCTGGCCGAGTTCCGGGCAAACCGATCCAAGACACCTGACGCGTAAGCGTCAAGCGCCCACCAAGCGGGACCGTTTGGCCGGGTATTTTGAAAAAGAAAGAAGCAGCAAGGGTTTGGGCTTCTTTCTTTTCACAAATACCCCGGCGCAGCGCGGCCGCAAGCGGTTGGTCGGGCAAGGCGAACGCCGGGTGTCATTGAAGATAGATCTCACCAGGCCTTGCGCTGAGATCAAACGGCGCAAAGACATGTATGCAATGGCATACATTGCTGAATGATCTCTCCCTCTGGGATAAAGACTGCGTAGGCTCCGATTCTCCCAAACCAAAGGCACCAGGCGTATGAGCAAGATCAAAGTGGACAACCCGATCGTTGAACTGGACGGGGACGAGATGACACGGATCATCTGGCAATTCATCAAAGACAAGCTGATCCTGCCCTATCTGGACGTTGATTTGCTCTACTACGATCTTGGCATTGAAGAGCGGGATCGCACCAGCGATCAGATCACCGTCGATGCCGCCGAAAAAATCAAGGAGATCGGCGTCGGCGTGAAATGCGCCACCATCACGCCAGATGAGGCGCGGGTGGAAGAGTTCGGCCTCAAGGAGATGTGGCGCAGCCCCAACGGGACCATTCGCAATATTCTGGGCGGCGTCGTGTTCCGCCAGCCCATCATCTGCAAGAACGTCCCGCGCCTTGTGCCGGGCTGGACCTCGCCCATCGTGGTCGGCCGCCATGCGTTCGGCGATCAATACAAGGCCACCGATTTCCACTTCCCTGGCAAGGGCAAGCTCACGATGAGATATGAGGGGGCCGATGGCACGGTGATCGAAAAACTCGTCTATGACGCGCCGAGCGCCGGTGTGTATCAGGCGATGTATAATCTCGACGACTCGATCATGGATTTTGCGCGGGCCTCGCTCAACTACGGGCTCAACCTGGGCTGGCCGGTGTATCTGTCGACCAAGAACACCATCCTCAAAGCCTATGACGGACGGTTCAAGGATCTGTTCCAGACAATCTACGAGGAAGAATTCGAGGAGGCCTTCAAAGCCAAGGGCATCTGGTATGAGCATCGGCTCATCGACGATATGGTCGCCTGCGCGATGAAGTGGAACGGCAAGTTTGTCTGGGCCTGCAAAAATTACGATGGCGATGTGCAATCCGATACGGTTGCGCAGGGCTTCGGCTCGCTGGGGCTCATGACCTCGCAATTGATGACGCCCGATGGCCGGATCGTCGAAGCCGAGGCCGCGCATGGCACGGTCACGCGCCACTACCGCCAGCATCAAGAGGGCAAGTCCACGTCGACCAACTCCATCGCCTCGATCTACGCCTGGACCGGTGCGCTCAAACATCGGGCCAAGCTCGACGACACTGCTGCGTTGATGGCCTTTGCCAACACGCTGGAGAAGACCGTTGTTGACACAGTGGAGCGCGGATCGATGACAAAGGACCTCGCTCTTCTGGTCGGCCCGGACCAGGGCTGGCTGACCACGATCGGTTTTCTGGAAAAGGTGGACGACAATCTCAACGCGGCGCTTGCAGGCTGATGCGCTCTCTTCAACCGAGCGGCGCCATAAGGCGGTGGCCTTGACACGAAATGGAGCCCGGACATGTCCGTGACGCAAGAACAAATCCACGAGATTGCAAAGGCTTACACCGCCGCCTGGAACAGCAAATCGCCCGAGGCAGTCGCCAGCTTTTACGCTGAGGCGGGCCGCATCGTGATCAATGAGGGCCCGCCCTGGGTGGATCGCGCCGGTGTTGCCGACATGGCGGCCGGTTTTTACGCAGACGTGCCGGATCTTACGCTTGTTTGCGATGACATCCGCCTGTCCGGGCAGCACGCGGTCTATGTCTGGACCTTCACGGGACATGATGCGGCCAGCGGCGCACCACTGGCCATTCGCGGGTGGGAGGAATGGGACCTGACCAGCGACGGGCTGGTTCAAAGCTCCCGAGGCTGGTTTGATGCCGATGACTATGCCCGGCAGGCGGCCGGGGCCTGATCATTCCATAGGCAGCCCGGTGATAAACCGGCCCGATTGGCGCACAAGATCTGGCGCGCGCCATCGCTGCGCCGTAAGCCGAACGGATGAGCCAGACCGACGCGCCTGACGTCAAACACACCCTGTGGGATGACATCCAGGGACTGAGCACAGGCCTTTTCGCCTGTTCGCTTGGCATGCAGTTCCTGACAACGGCCGGTCTGCTGACCGGACAGACCGCCGGTGTTGCCGTGATCCTGGCCTATCTGACCGGGATCTCCTTTGGCATTCTGTTCTTCGTCATCAACCTGCCGTTCTATTTTTTCGCGTGGCAGCGCATGGGGCGGGAGTTCACGGTGAAATCCATGATCTCTGTTACCGTATTGTCGATCCTGACGGAGATCATGCCGTTGGGCCTGGCGTTCTCACGGCTCGATCCGTGGATGGCCGCGCTGAGCTTTGGAATGCTGGTCGGCACCGGGCTTCTGGTGATGTTCCGTCACAAGGGCTCGCTGGGCGGGCTTGGGGTCGTGGCGCTCTACATCCAGGACAGCACAGGATTCAAGGCCGGCAACGTGCAACTGATCTTCGACGTGGTGCTTTTTGCGATTGCCGCTCTGCTCTTTCCGCTGGAGACCGTCGCTTGGTCCCTCTTGGGGGCGGTCGTGCTCAACCTGATCATCACCTTCAACCACAGGCGCGATCGATACATTGCGACATGAGGGCAAAGTCAGGTGCGATGCCCGGTCAGCCGGATGATAAAAGGGGCGCGTGTGTCACGATCACGCGCCCCATCCGTGAGTGCCAAATTGAACAACGTGGCGGTAATACACAGGAACTCGCTCATTCCGCTTCCCTGGGGTTAGAAGACCAATGAACGGCATGGTACCCCCACTTCCCGATCGCAAAAATGGATCTCGGAATGTCCAGCAAACCTGCACCACGAAGATATCCTCTGATCGCACTATTGCAGGCGCCGGGTCTCTTTTATTGAGGACAGTTTGTTGCCTTTTCAGGACAAATCCGGGCATCCCCGCTCACAACGCCGTTAACACAGGTTGGCCGACATGCATTATCTCTTCCTTGTCATCGCGATCATATCCGAGACGATTGGAACCACAGCGCTGCAAGCCAGCCAACAATTTACCCGACTGACGCCGTCGGTGATCGCGGGCCTGGGCTATGCCTGTTCCTTCTACTTCCTGTCGCTGGCGCTGAAGGTCATGCCGGTGGGCGTGGTCTATGCGTTCTGGTCCGGACTGGGGATCGTGCTGATCGCGATCATCGGGTTCGTGGTCTTCGGCCAAAAGCTCGACCTGCCCGCGGTGATCGGACTTAGCATGATCATCGCCGGCATACTGGTCATCCAGCTCTTCTCGGCGACCACCACGCACTAGCGCTTCAATATCCGCCGACTTTCCACTGGCGTTTTCTGCACGTGCGAGGTATCCGCCGGGCGACCCTGACAAAGGCCGGTTTTATGGATCTTCGCAACATCGCCATTATTGCACACGTCGACCATGGCAAGACCACCCTGGTGGACGAACTGCTCAAGCAATCGGGCGCGTTTCGTGAAAATCAGGCGGTGGCCGAACGGGCCATGGACAGCAATGATCTGGAGCGCGAGCGCGGCATCACCATTCTGGCCAAATGCACCAGTGTGGAATGGAAAGAGACCCGCGTGAACATCGTCGACACCCCCGGCCACGCTGATTTTGGCGGTGAGGTCGAGCGGATCCTGTCGATGGTCGATGGCGTTGTTTTGCTGGTGGACGCGGCCGAGGGTCCGATGCCGCAGACCAAGTTTGTGACCTCCAAGGCGCTTGCCCTGGGGCTGCGTCCGATTGTCGTGCTCAACAAGGTCGACAAGCCGGATGCCGAACCTGACCGGGCCTTGGACGAGGTCTTTGACCTGTTTGCCAATCTTGGCGCGGATGATGACCAGCTCGACTTCCCGGTGCTTTATGCTTCGGGCCGATCCGGCTGGGCGGTGGCGGATCTGGAGGATCCCCGCGAAAACCTCGACGCGCTGTTTGAGCTGGTTGTCGCCCATGTCCCGGCGCCGCGCCAGATCGCGCAGATGGATGCGCCGTTTCGTATGCTCGCCACCACGTTGGGCGCCGATCCGTTCATTGGCCGTATCCTGACGGGGCGGGTCGAAAGCGGCACGCTCAAAGCCGGGGATACCGTGAAGGCCCTGTCGCGGGACGGCAGCCAGATCGAAAGCTTCCGCGCCAGCAAGATTCTTGCCTTTCGCGGCCTCTCCCAACAGCCCATCGACCGTGCAGAGGCCGGCGATATCGTGACACTGGCCGGCATGTCCAAAGCCACCGTGGCCGATTCCATCGTGGCGCCCGAGGTGTCCGAGGCCCTGCCCGCGCAACCGATCGATCCGCCCACCATCACCGTGACCTTCGGCATCAACGACAGCCCGCTGGCCGGGCGGGACGGCAAGAAGGTGCAATCCCGGGTGATCCGGGACCGGCTGATGAAAGAGGGTGAGCAGAACGTGGCGATCCGCGTGACGGATACGCCCGGCGGAGAGGCCTTTGAGGTCGCAGGACGCGGCGAACTGCAGATGGGCGTTCTGATCGAAAACATGCGCCGTGAAGGGTTCGAGCTGTCGATCTCGCGGCCTCAGGTGCTGTTTCGCGATGAAAACGGACAAAAGCTGGAGCCGGTCGAAGAGGTCACCGTCGACGTTGATGACGACTACTCCGGCACGGTGATCGAGAAGCTCACCGGTGCCCGCAAGGGCGAGCTGGCCGAAATGCGCCCTGCCGGAACCGGCAAGACGCGCATCATCGCCCACGTGCCCTCGCGTGGGCTGATCGGCTATCACGGAGAGTTCCTCACCGATACCCGTGGAACCGGCGTGCTGAACCGGGTCTTTCACGCCTGGGCCCCGCACAGGGGCCCGATCCCCGGACGGCGCGCGGGTGTTCTGATCTCAATGGAAAACGGCCAGTCGGTGGCTTATGCGCTGTGGAATCTCGAAGAGCGTGGCCGGCTTTTCATCGGCGCGCAGGCAGAGGTCTACCAGGGCATGATCATCGGCGAGCATTCGCGCGACAATGATCTGGAGGTCAACCCGCTCAAGGGCAAGAAACTCACCAACGTGCGGGCCTCGGGAACGGATGATGCGGTGCGCCTGACCACGCCGGTGTCCATGTCGCTGGAAGAGGCCATCGCCTATATCGACGATGACGAACTTGTGGAGGTCACGCCAAGTGCGGTGCGGCTGCGCAAGCGTTTCCTCGATCCCCACGAGCGCAAGCGCGCCGCGCGGGCCGCAAGCTAGCCTTTCGTCAGTCGAACAGCTCGACGATGACAATGTCGCGGTCCGCCGCCCCGCGCGCATGTGCGAGGGCTTCGGCGTATTCTGGCGAGTTGTAGCAGGCCTCGGCCGCTTCGACCGAGTCGAACTGCGCGATCACCTGACGGGCATGTTCGCGCCCTTCCAGCTGCACATACCGCGTGGCCCGGGCCAGAAACCGCCCGCCGTTCTTTTCGATCGCCGGAC
Source organism: Pseudomonadota bacterium (assembly GCA_039179965.1). Classification (GTDB taxonomy): domain Bacteria; phylum Pseudomonadota; class Alphaproteobacteria; order Rhodobacterales; family Rhodobacteraceae; genus Marinibacterium. The sequence continues at coordinate 7,967 of JBCDEC010000035.1, read as the reverse complement.
CGGCGAGTTCTGCGTACTTGCCATAGGCCTCCGGGTCCGTGACCGAGACATGAGCAATCCAGAGCGCTGCCATTTATCCCTCCAACACTTTTTCTGCCGCCGCGATGGCCGCATCTGCATTTGCAGCACTCGGGCCGCCGCCCTGTGCCATATCCGTGCGGCCTCCGCCGCCCTTGCCGCCGAGTTCCGCAACAGCGGCGCGCACCAGATCGACGGCTGAGAGGTCGCCGGCCAGATCTGGCGAGAGCCCCGCCGCAACGGCCGCCTTGTCGCCCGTGTCGGCAATCAACAGCACCGCGGCCTTGTCCCCCAACCGCGATTTATGCTCATCGATCAGCGCCGGAAGGTCCTTGCCGGTTACGCCGTTGAGCACCTGGGCCAAAAGCGTGACGCCATTGATCTCGCGGGTTTCGGGTTTGGCCGCGCCACCCCCTGCCATCGCCAGGTCACGGCGCAGTTGCGCGACTTCGTTGCTCAGCGCCCTGCGCTCGTCCAGAAGCGCCTGAACCCGGGTCGACACGTCCGATGGCGGTGCCTTGAGAATGGCCGCCGTGTCGCGCACCTGCTGGTCCTGTGCGGCAACATGGGCGAGCGCCGCCGGTCCTGTCAGAGCCTCGATCCGCCGGACACCGGCGCTGGACGCCTGATCCGCCAGCGCAACGAACAGCCCGATATCCCCTGTCTGGCGCACATGAGTGCCCCCGCAGAGTTCGAGGGAATAGGTCGCACCCTGGCTGCCTTTGCCGCTGTCGGGATCACGGCCCATCGAGACCACGCGCACCTCATCCCCGTATTTCTCGCCGAATAGCGCCTGCGCGCCGATCGCGCGCGCGTCGTCGGGCGTCATGATCCGGGTCTCAACAGGTGTGTTCTGGCGGATGAAGGCGTTCACCTCCGCCTGCACCTGCTGCATGTCCTGTGCGCTCAAGGGTTTGGCGTGGCTGAAGTCAAAACGCAGCCGATCCGGAGCGTTCAGCGAACCCCGCTGCGCCACGTGATCGCCAAGCGCCCGGCGCAACGCCTCGTGCAACAGATGCGTGGCCGAATGATTGGCGCGGATGGCCCGGCGGCGCTCCGGGTCGACCTCAAGAACAGCGGCTGTACCAGCTTTGATCGCGCCCTCGCTGACCTTGGCCATATGCAGGAAAACATCGGCCGACTTGCGCGTGTCGGTCACCACCGCAAGCCCGTCCTCGGTGCGAATGACACCCGTATCGCCCACCTGCCCGCCGGATTCGGCATAAAATGGCGTCTGGTTCAGAGCGATCTGCACGGTTTCACCCGTTTGCGCGGCGTCTATGGTCGCACCGTCACGGACAAGCGCCACGATCTGACCTTCCGCCGTTTCGGTGTCATAGCCCAGAAAATCGGTCGCACCATGGGCATCTGCGACGTCGAACCACACCGTTGCATCCGCCGCCTCGCCCGAGCCCGACCAAGCCGCCCGCGCCTTGGCTTTTTGTTCGGCCATGGCGGCGTCGAAGGCGTCGGTATCGACGGATCGCCCTTTTTCACGCAGCGCATCCTGCGTCAGATCAAGGGGAAACCCGTAGGTGTCGTAGAGCCGGAAGGCTGCCGCACCCGGCAGCGGTGCATCCGGATCCAGCCCACCAAGTTCGTCGTCCAGAAGCTTCAGCCCGCGATCCAGCGTTTGCTTGAAGCGCGTCTCTTCCAGCTTCAGCGTCTCTTCGATCAGGGGTTGGGCATGCCCCAACTCGGGGTAAGCCGCGCCCATCTGATGCACCAGCGCCGGCACCAACCGGTACATCAGCGGATCCCTGGCGCCCAGCAGATGTGCATGGCGCATGGCGCGGCGCATGATCCGGCGCAGGACATAGCCGCGCCCGTCATTGGACGGCATGACGCCGTCCGCGATCAGAAAAGACGTCGAGCGCAGATGATCGGCAATCACCCGATGGTGCATCTTGCCCGGCCCGTCGGGGTCAACACTGGTTGCATCCGCACTGGCCTCGATCAGGGCTCGCATCAGATCCGTGTCGTAATTGTCATGCTTGCCCTGCAGCAAAGCGCCAATCCGTTCCAGCCCCATCCCGGTGTCGATGGACTGCATGTCCAGCGGGCGCATGGATCCGTCTTCGAACTGTTCGTTCTGCATGAAGACAACGTTCCAGATTTCGATGAACCGGTCGCCGTCTTCCTCCGGGCTGCCCGGAGGCCCGCCCCAGATGTGATCTCCGTGGTCGTAGAAGATCTCTGTGCAGGGGCCGCATGGGCCGGTCGGACCCATCTGCCAGAAATTGTCAGAGGTCGCGATCCGGATGATCCGATCTTCGGGTACACCAACCTTTTTCCAGATCTCAAAGGCCTCGTCGTCGGTATGGTAAACCGTCGTGTAAAGCCGGCTGGCATCGATGCCGAAGTCCCTGGTCACCAGTTCCCACGCAAAGGGAATGGCATCGTCCTTGAAATAGTCGCCGAACGAGAAATTCCCGAGCATTTCAAAGAAAGTATGATGGCGCGCCGTGTAGCCGACATTGTCCAGATCGTTGTGTTTTCCGCCCGCGCGCACACATTTCTGGGAGGTTGTCGCGCGGTTGTAGTCGCGCGTTTCCAATCCCGTGAACAGGTTCTTGAACTGCACCATGCCGGAGTTCACGAACATCAAGGTCGGATCGTTGCGCGGCACCAGCGGGCTGCTCGCGACGACGCTATGTCCGTTGCGTTCGAAATAGCTCAAAAAGGTCGAGCGAATATCGTTCAAAGTGGCCATTTGACGTGCGGATCCCGATAGAAATGTGATGTCGGATCCGTTTACGCCTGTGCCACTGCACTGTCCACAGGTTGTCGGGTTTTCGCAGGCTCAGGCCGCGCAGCATCGAGGCGGGCAGCACGGCGCGCGGCCTGGAAACATCACAATCTCAGCCGATTGGCGCCTCTGTCCGCAGGGTGCGGGGATGCGGCCCAGCAGATAGTCGGAAATTTGCGAGCGTGAGATGCCGAGATCCAGAAGCTGGAGATCGGACATGGCCATCAATTCGTGCCGATCTGCTTTGAATTGTTTGTATCTTCGCCAGAGGTCCAGCATCGCGCCCGCTCAAATAAACCACTAAACTGGTTATATAGGCATTTTGGGTGCGGCACAAGTGGCGCGATCAGCGCCACCTGTAAGATCCTGGACCGGCCGTCAGGCCTCCAGAATGTCGCCGTCTGCGTCGCCGCCTTCGGCGCTCTCGAACTCCAGCCCATGTGCGCCGCGTATCTTGTCTTCGATTTCGATCGCCAAAGCGCCGTTGTCGCGCAGGAATTGCTTTGCGTTCTCGCGGCCTTGGCCGATGCGCTCATCGCCATAACTGAACCAGGACCCGGATTTCTGGACCACGCCGGCTTTGACCCCGAGATCAAGCAGTTCGCCCATCTTGGAGATGCCTTCGCCGTACATGATGTCGAACTCGGCCTCACGGAAGGGCGGAGCGACCTTGTTCTTGACGACCTTGACGCGGGTGGCGTTCCCGACAACCTCATCGCGATCCTTGATCGCGCCAATGCGGCGGATGTCGAGCCGGACGGACGAGTAAAATTTCAACGCGTTGCCACCGGTTGTCGTTTCCGGGCTGCCAAACATGACGCCGATTTTCATACGGATCTGGTTGATGAAGATGACCATGCAATTCGAGCGGCTGATCGAGCCGGTCAGTTTGCGCATTGCCTGACTCATCAGGCGGGCCTGAACACCCACGCTGCTGTCGCCCATGTCGCCTTCAAGCTCCGACTTCGGCGTCAGGGCGGCAACCGAATCGACGACAACGAGGTTTACGGCGCCGGAGCGGACCAACGTGTCGGTGATTTCCAGGGCCTGTTCCCCGGTGTCGGGCTGCGAGATCAGAAGTTCATCCAGATCCACGCCCAGTTTGCGGGCGTATTGCGGATCGAGCGCGTGTTCGGCATCGACAAAGGCGCAGACCCCGCCGCGTTTTTGCTGTTCGGCCACGCAGTGCAAGGTCAGCGTGGTTTTGCCCGAGCTTTCTGGCCCGTAGATCTCGACAATCCGGCCCATCGGCAGGCCGCCGATGCCAAGGGCGATATCCAAACCCAGCGAGCCGGTTGAACTGGCCTCAATCTCCTGAATGGCGTTTTCATCGCCAAGCTTCATGATCGAGCCCTTGCCAAATTGGCGCTCGATCTGAGCCAGAGCGCTGTCGAGCGCCTTTTTCTTGTCACCGCTGTTTTTGCCGGTCATCGTGAGAAGGTCCGCCATCCTGTTCGTTCCTTTTCTTTCTTGTCACACGCTTAGTCGTGCGGCAATCGCTGCTTTGTTCGCCTCTTGTTCTTTATGAGATCAAAAGAAGAACATTTCAATAGAATTTTCCGCGTTCCAGTTTTTCCTATTCGGGTTAAAGAGTGGTTTATGGGTGCATGGCCGAAGGGAAATCTTTGGCCAGCCACATCGGTTAGAGGCGCGATATGCTTGTTTTCTTTAAGGAACGTCTGGTTCTGCTGGCTGTTCCTAAAACCGGAACAACCGCTTTGGCGACCGCGTTGCGGGATCGGGCCGACATTGTCGTCTCGGATCCGCCGGAGCTGAAACACGCGCCGGTCTATCGCTACAACCGGTTTTTTCGTCCGATGTTCGAGAAGGTCTGCGGTGTGGAGATGGAGACCGTTGCGGTCATGCGCGAGCCGATTTCCTGGCTGGGCAGCTGGTATCGGTATCGGCGCAGGGAGTTTATGCGTGGCAAGCCCAATGCCACCCATGACGTGGATTTTGACACGTTTGTGCGGGGTCACATTAAGGGCGATCCCCCCGGCTATGCCAATGTCGGACGGCAGAGCAAGTTTCTCGAACCGCGGCCCAACGGGGTCGCTGTGACGCACCTGTTTCGCTATGAGGAGCCTGCACGCCTGTCGCAGTTTCTGAACGAACGTTTGGGCGGTGCGGTTGAGACGGCCCGCGAGAATGTCTCGCCCGAGCTGGCGCTCAGTTTGTCGCCCGGCGTCGAGCGCAGGCTGCGTCAGAAACACGCCGACGAATTTCAACTCTACGAGTCGATTGACTGAGGTTCAGTGCAGTTGCCGATGCACAGTCTCGGCCAACTCGCTGAGAGAAAAGGGTTTTGGCAGGAATACCGAATTTGGAATTGACGTGTCCGAATCGCCCAGAGCGCCTTCGGCGTAGCCCGAGACAAAGACCACGCGGACGTCCGGTCGCTCTTCCAGCGCTTTTTTCACCCAGCTCGGCCCATCCATCCCCGGCATGACCACATCGGTCACGAAGATGTCGACGGACACGCCGGGGTCGTCGAGGGTCTTCAGTGCATCCTCGGCCGAGGCCGCTTCCAACACCGTGTACCCGCGCAGCCGCAAGGCACGGGAGGCGAAGGCGCGAACCGGCGCTTCGTCCTCGACCAGAAGCACCACGCCTTCGCCATGTTTTGCCGGCGCCGCCGCAGCGGGATGCTTGGTTTTTGTCGGTGTGGGCGGCGCCACTTCTTCGTGAACCGGAAGGTAGATGGTAAAGAGCGACCCCTGCCCCAAGGCGCTGTTTACAAAGATGTAACCGCCGGTCTGTTTGATGATCCCGTAGACGGTCGACAGCCCCAGCCCCGTGCCTTCGCCAGTGCGCTTTGTGGTATAGAACGGCTCAAAGATCTTTTGCAGCTTGTCGGGCGGTATACCCGCGCCGCCATCACTCACCTTCACGGTGACATAGTCGCCCTGAGGCACGGCGGTCCGGTCCAGTTCCAGCGGTTCCTCAAGGCTGACCCCCTCGGTTTCAATGCGGATCTCACCGCCCTTGGGCATCGCGTCGCGCGCGTTGACGACGAGGTTCATCAGCACCTGTTCCAACTGCCGCTTGTCGGCGCGGATGGCGCGCAGGACCGGATCATGGCTGAGCGTGAGCGTGACCTTTTCCCCGACCAGCCGATTGAGAAGATGGGTCAGGTCCGACAGGGTATCCCGCAGGTCCAGAACCTCGGGGCGCAGGGTCTGTTTTCGCGAAAACGCCAGTAACTGGCTGACCAGCGCGGCCGCGCGATTGGCGTTCTGGTGGATCTGCACGAGATCCCCATAGTCCTGATCTCCCTGGTCATGACGCAGAAGCAACAGGTCGCAATGCCCTGATATCGCTGTCAAAAGGTTGTTGAAGTCATGCGCAACGCCGCCGGCCAGCTGACCGATCGCCTGCATCTTCTGGCTTTGCACGAACTGGGCTTCGAGTGTTTTGAGCTCGGTTGCGTCGTTCAACACGGCCATCAACGCCGCTTCACCGTCTTCCTGAACCGGGGTCAGCGTGACCTGTACAAAGACCTCCCGATCATCGCGTGACAGCCGGAGAAATTCGGAAGACCCCGACGCGCCGCTGGCGAGCGTTTCGCGCAGCCAATCCTTGGTCGGGCGACCCAGCCCCTGCATCACTTCGTCAAGCGTTTTCGCCTGTGACGCCTGACTGCCCAAGAGCCGCATGGCGCCACGGTTGCAAGCCAGTATCTTGCCATCGCTGCCCAGTTTCATGAGCGCCACCGGCATCGTTTCGAACGCTGCTTCCTGGGCACCACCGGCGAGGTCCTTCAGACAGGCCAGATAGATTTCGCGCCGGCCTGCGCTGGCCTCAAACTCTGATACGACCACCTGTGCTGCGCCGGAGGTCGTGGTGATTGCATTGACCTCGCCAGGTCGCGGTGGCAACTGGTCAAAGAGGCGATCCAGAGACTTCACCCGCTGCCCGATCAGCGACCGGGCCGCTTCGTTCATGAAGAGGATCGTATTGTTGCGGCCGATTGTCAGAACGGGGACAGGCAACGCATCTGCCGTCCGGCCGGCGGGCGCGTGGTCGGGCAGATCCTCAATCCGCCAGAGGTAGCGATTGTCTTCCAACTGGTGGACGGACAAGCGCAAAACGCCGGTGCGGGTTGCGATGTCTTCCTGTGCGGCGCCCTGTTCCTTGGCCCGGGTCTGCAGGCGGAACAGCACAGCTGTCGGGTTGGCGAACGTCGCCCTGAGGGCGCCGGCAAAGGTGTTGGCATCAAAGTCCGTAAACCGTTTGCGCGCCGCGGGATTTCGCGAAAACACTTCGCCGTCTTCGTTGACAATAAAGCTGGGCGTGGCGTCACGGGACATGAAGGCGTTCAGCATGTCCATGGCAAGGCGTCGCGCGCGGTCGCCCACCAAACGAACCATCGCGACAACGGCGCCGGTGAACACCAAAGTGCCCCCGATGGCCAGCGCCGCGCGACTGATCATCACGTTGGGCGCGGCAAGCATCGCATAGGCCACAAAGGCGATGGCCAGAGAAAACAGGACGATCGTCCGTCCGCGATCTGGCGCCATACGACGCAGGTGGACCGGGATCGCCAAGTCGCGACTGAACACGCAGCTGCCTCCAAAGCCAAAGAATCAAGTACCGCTCAATTTGGGCCAGCTGCGATTAAATGCGTCTTAACGGCGTCTTTGGTGGACGTTTGCTCCGGGGTTTATCGAATTCGCACGCGCTACTCCCGTTATAATTGTATTTCACTCAATCATCTCGCGTCAATATGGCACCGAAAAATCCGTCTGTCCCGAAGACACCGGCGGTGACAGGCCACCGATGCAGCGTCCGCGGCCGGAAAGACGGGTGTTCCTCCACAAAAGCGTCAACCCGCTCATCATTCTCGGCGCGAAGCACGGAACAGGTGGCATAGACCAGAACACCGCCCGGCTGCACCAGCGCCGAGGCCTCCTGCAGGATCTGCCCCTGTATCTCGCAAAGCTCAGCGAGACGGTCCCGCGTCAACGCCCATTTCCCATCCGGAGCGCGCCGCCACGCGCCGCTGCCCGAACACGGCACGTCGCAGAGCACCACGTCGAAGGGGGCCTGACGCGCGAGCTCATGGGTGCCCAGGCAGGTGATGGCCGCCCCTGCCCGCGTGGCACGGTCCGGCAGATCGCGCATGCGCTCTGGTGCGGCGTCATGCGCAAAGACCTGAACCGCACCGCGCGCGGCAAGCGCCAGGGCCTTGCCACCGCCG
>JBCDEC010000034.1:0-24791 GCA_039179965.1 Pseudomonadota bacterium | reverse complement strand
CTCGTGCTTGCCGCGTCCGGTTTTGCCTATTCCTTCCTCGCGCTCTACGAGGTGCGCATGTCGCCGCAGCTTAACAACATATTCTACGGCTATTTTCCGTCCTCCTGGCGTCAGCACCTGCGGGGCGGCGGATTCCGACCGATCGTGTTTCTCAAGCACGGGCTGTTCCTGGGTGTCTTCCTGACCTGTTCGATGATGGCGGCGGTCGCCTATATGAGGATTCTCGAACCCAAGCAGAAAGCGCCTTTCTGGGCTGTCATCGTCTGGATTACGCTTGCGCTGGTTCTGGCCAAGACCTTTACCGCGTTCATCATCGCCATTTTCCTCGCGCCGGTCGTTCTGTTGCTGACACCCCGGGTGCAGGTAATGGTTGCGGCTGTGGTTGCCCTGACCGTCCTGTTCTATCCTCTGGTGCGGGGGGCCGGCCTGATTCCAACGCAGGCGATCGTAAGCCAGATCGCCGTGATCGACGCCGGACGAGCCAGTTCGCTTCAATTCCGGCTGAACAACGAGGACATCCTGCTGGCGAAGGCCAATGAGCGGCCGCTCTTCGGCTGGGGCGGCTGGGGGCGCTTCCGGGTCTACGATGAAAATGGTAAGGACATCAGCACCACGGACGGGCGCTGGATCATCAGCATCGGGGGTGAAGGCTGGTTTGGATATCTGAGCCGCTTTGGGCTGTTGACCGTTCCCATCGTACTAATGATGCTCCGACGAAAGAAATACGAGATTTCCACGGCGACCTCATCCCTCTGCCTGATCCTGGCGGCTAACCTCGTTGACCTAATTCCCAATGCTGGGCTGACTACCGTGACATGGCTGATCGCCGGTGCACTGCTTGGGCGTCTGGAGACGGAGGCGGTGCAGATGTCCGAAACCGCCTCCCCGGTTCCGATTGAGCCGGACAGGCGGACCGGGACGCAGTACAGTCGCCCCCGGCCCCAGAAGCAGCGGTGGCCCTCCTCGGACGGAACCCGCACAGACCAGCCGGGCTATACTCGCCGGACTGCGCAGCATTCCGAGACCTGATATGCCCAACGAGATTGCCGTTTCCATCATCAATTTCCGCACGGCTGAATTGACACTTCAATGCGTCCGCTCCGTGCTTGCCGACATGGAGGGCATCGACGGCCATGTCGTCGTTGTCGACAATTTCTCCGGAGACGGCTCACTGGAGGCGATTGCGGCCTGGATAGCACGACAGCCTCAGGGAACCCCAGTCAGCCTGGTGAAGTCAGAGACGAATTCCGGCTTTTCCGGAGGCCATAATCAGGGAATCGGCGCGGTCGAGGCGGATTTTTACCTGGTGCTCAATTCCGATGCCGTGCTGCGGCCCGGTTTTCTGCGCAGCATCCTGGCTGCGGCCCGTGCGGACAACAGCGCCGGCTTCTTCGCCCCTCGTATCGAGTATGACGACGGTGGCGTACAGGACAGCTGCTTCCGTTTTCCCGGCCCCCTGAGCGAATTGATCCGCAGCGCCCGTACTGGCGCCATCACCCGGCTTTTCGGCACTCACGAGGTCTCGCTTGGTCCCGATCCCGATCCCGCTCAGATCGAATGGGCCAGCTTCGCCTGCATCCTGCTGCGCGGAGAGATGGTCCGTCAGCTTGGCCCGATGGACGAAGGCTACTTCCTATACTACGAAGATGTGGAATACTGCCTGAGGGCACATCGGGCCGGCTGGTGTGTCCGTTATGTTCCGCAGGCTGTTGCGGTTCATTTCCGCGGCGGCTCGGGGCCGGTAAAGAAGCTAACGAAAGAGCGCGCGCGCCTGCCACGCTATTTCTACAGTTCGCGCACGCGTTTCTTCTACCAAGCGCATGGTCGCGCCGGGCTGATCGCAGCCAACCTTCTGTGGTATCTCGGCCGCGGCATCAAGCATCTCACTCGGTTATTCGGCAAGCGGGTCCCGCCCATGGCGATGGCCGAAGGGCGCGACATCTGGATCAATGTCGCCAATCCGCTGGGGCCACGCTACGCACCGTGGGAGATGGAATGAGCGCGCAGAACCTGCCGGAGTTCCTAATCATCGGAGCGATGAAGTCGGGGACCACGACGCTGCAGGCTCAGCTGGCTCACCAGAGCGGAGTGTTCATGACCACCCCGAAGGAACCGAACTACTTTTCCGACGATGCGGTCTTTGCCAATGGGCCGGACTGGTATGCTGCACTTTTCGACGATGCGGCGCCGGGGGTTCTGAAAGGTGAGGCCAGCACCCATTACACCAAGCTGCCTACCTATCCCGAAACGGTGCCGCGCATGGCGGAGGCGCTGTCGGATCCGAAGCTGGTCTATGTTATCCGCGACCCCGTCGACCGGGCCGTTTCGCACTACATCCATGAATGGAGTGAAGGACGCATGGATTGCGATCCGGTCGCGGCCTTCGCGCAGCATCCCGAACTGGTAGCCTACGGGCGCTATCCGATGCAGCTGGCGCCCTTCATCGACTGTTTCGGCCGTGGCAGCATCCTGTTGATCAGCCTCGAGGAGATGGCATCGGATCCCGACGAGGTCCTGCGCCGGGTCGGAGAGCATATCGGCAGCCCGCAACCCCTGATTTGGAACCATGACCTTAGAGCGCAGAACGTCTCGGCGGAGCGGGTGCGGCGGATGCCCCTGCATCGGGTCCTGGTTGCCAATCCCGTGGCCCGCACCCTGCGCCATCTTCTTGTGCCACAGAACATACGCGCCCAGATTCGCAAGGCTAGGACCCATGGCGAGCGCCCGCAACTTCCCGACTCCCTACGCCGTGAACTGGAGCAGGTCTTTGCGCCTGACCGCGTCGCGCTGGAGCGGCTTTTCCCTGGCCACCCGGCCCTATCCCTGGCCTACGGGTTCGTCACGTGACCGCGTCCGGCGCAGTGATCATCGGGCGCAACGAAGGCGACCGGCTGATCCGCTGTCTGGCCTCGGCCATGGTGCAGGCGGGTCCCGTGATCTATGTCGATTCCGCTTCCGATGACGGATCAGTGGCTGCGGCTCAGGCTGCTGGGGCCGAGGTCATTCTACTGGAGACCGGCCTGCCCTTCACCGCGGCCCGGGCCCGCAATGCTGGACTTGCAGCTCTGGTGGATCGGGATGATCCACCAGAGTTTGTGCAGTTCATTGACGGGGACTGCGAACTGCGCGCCGGCTGGATTGTGCAGGCAGCGGCGTTCCTGGCAGCGCATCCGAAGGTGGCCGCTGTCTGCGGGCGCAGACGAGAACGCTTCCCCGAGGCCTCGATCTACAATTTTCTGACGGATGCCGAATGGGACACCCCGGTGGGGGAGACCCGCTCCTGCGGCGGGGATGTGCTGATGCGGGTCGCCGCTATCGAGGCTGTGGGAGGTTACAACCCTGGCCTGATCGCGGGGGAGGAGCCGGAACTCTGTGTGCGCCTGCGCAAGGCCGGCTGGAAGGTCTGGCGTCTCGATGCGGAAATGACATGGCATGACGCTGCCATGACGCGCTTCGGACAATGGTGGAAACGCACGCGCCGGGCCGGACACGCCTTTGCTGAGGGTGCTGCTCTGCACGGTACTCCGCCGGAACGGCACAACGTGGCGCAGACCTGGCGTGCGCTGATCTGGGGCGCCGCGCTGCCGCTGGCAATCCTGCTTGGGTGCCTCGTCACGCCCTGGGCCTTGGCACTGGCTCTGCTCTGGCTGCTGAAGGTGGTTCGGCTCAAGGCGCAGGGCATGGGCTGGCGCCGGGCGGTCTTCATGACGCTGGGTGGTATCCCTGAGGCACTTGGCGTTCTGCAATACCACTGGAAACGCCTGACCGGCCAGCAAAGCCGACTCATCGAGTACAAGTGATCCCAACAGGGATCACCACATCAGCTTGGCGACTTCATCCCAGTGGAGCCAGCAGGCCGTCCCAGTGATGGCAAAGCCCGTCAGCATGAAGAAACTGTCTGCCTTCGCATCCCAGGCATTGTACTTGCGCACATAGTAGATTCGCAGTGGGTTGGTCAGAAGTATCGCGATGGCCGGCGCCAGCATGACACCCAGGATGCCGAACCATATGACCCCGGCAAACATCAACCCTGTCTGCAGAACGGCGGTGGCGCAGTTCAGGATGAAGAACCGCCTGGAATCTCCCGAGGCCAAAAGAACGGCCCCGTAGGTCTTGATGACCAGTTGCGGGATCATGGTGAGGCTCATCAGAACCACGACGGCTCCAGCCAACGCGTAGCGGTCGTCATACATCAGGTCCACCAGCGCGAGGCCGGAGAACCCCAGGATTGAGGTTATCACCAGCCCGCCGGACATCACGATGCGGCGGGCCCTGAAAATCTTCCTGCGGTTCTCCGCACTCTCCGAAATGGGCTTGAGCCGGTAGAGCGGAAAGACGATCCGCCCGTTGATGACACCCATGAGGACAAGTGGCAGCGAACCTAGAAAATAGCCGATGTTATAAACGCCCAGTTCGGCCATCGAGATGTACCCGCCGAGAATGGCCTTGTCCCCTTGGGTAATCACGAATGTGACGGCAGTGCTGAGGAAGATGAACTTGCCGAAATGGAACAGGTCGCGCACAGCGCTCTTGTCCCAGAAGAGCCGGTTCCGGATTCCAGGCAGGTAGAGGTATTGGGCAAGCAGGGTCACGGCAGAGCCGATCACCCCTCCAATGGCCAGGGCCCAGACCGACTGCAGCAGCCAAGCCAAGACGATCATGATCACGACACCAATGGCTTGGGTGCTGAGGTCGATCGCCGTAGTCCGCCCCAGAAGCATGTGCCGCCCGGCGGTCGCCAGTTTGGTTGGCGCAAACCCCGAGATCAGCGCTCCGAGGCCAACGACCGGCAGTAGCTGCGCCAACATCGGTTCGTTGTAGATCGCGGCAACAGGACGGGCGATCGCGCAGGTTCCCAGCCAGAGCAAGATCCCCCGGCCGATCTGCATGGTCCAGGCAGTGTTGAGAAAATTTGGGTCGTCACCCCGCGGATTCTGCATGATTGAGGTGCGGATCCCGGTATCGGAGAACATCCGCATCCCGGTCACAAACACCTGGATCAGCGCCATCATCCCGAAGGCTTCGGGAAACAGGATCCGGGTCAGGATCAGATTCGACCCCAGGCGAAGGACATTGGTCCCGCCAAAGGAGATCATCGTGAGAAGGGTGCCGCGCAGCGAGCGCGCCTTCAGTCCTTCCCCGGAAGACAGCATCCTGAAAAGCCGTTTCATTCAGAGCGCTCCGGAGTGGTCATCGCCATGTGCCTGGTCTCAATTCATCCCCGGCCGCATCGGCAAAAAGCCTTGCCAGCCGGGCCGCTTCCGTGCGGATGTCGAAATCCGCCACCACCTTCGCCCGTCCTGCAGCACCCATACGTGCGCGCAGCTCCGCATCGTCCGCCAGCAACCTGATCCGGTCCGCCAGCGTCTCCGCGTCACCGGGCGGCACAAGAAATCCGCTTTCCCCGTCCTCCACCAGTTCGCCCACGCCTGCCACCTGGGTGGCGATCACTGGCTTGCCGCTGGCGAATGCTTCCATTAGCACCACCGGCACGCCTTCGGCAAAGCTCGGCAACACGCAGATGTCCCCCGCAATCATCGCCTGTGCGACCTCGGTTTGCGAGAGGTAACCGGTAAAAGTGACCATATCGCCCAGAGGTTCTGCCGCCTCTTGCAGCCGCGCTCGATCCGAGCCATCGCCTACCAACACCAGGTGCAGCTTCGGCATCTCCTCGCGCAGGGCCATGAGCGCATCAAACAGTACGTGCAGCCCCTTCACCGGGGCGAGACGACCGACAAAGACCAGCCGGACCTCGCCCATGCGGCGCGGCGGCAGGGCTGGGCCGGGGGGTCCTTCGTAAAGCGCCGGGGTCACGCCACAATGGATTATGCGGATCTTCTCCCAGTGTTCGGGATTGGAGAAGAACATCAGCTGGCTACGGGCGAAAAAGCTTATGACAGAGACGAATTTCGCCCGCGCGGTCTTTTCGTCGAGCGCCCAGCGGTAGGGCTCGAACAGGTCTGCCGGTCCGTGCAGAGTGAAGCTGTAGGGAATGGCGGTCAGCTCTGAGGTTAGCATCGCCACCGTGGCCGAGCCGAAGACGAAATGGTTGTGTAGGTGCTCGACCTTTTTCGCTTCAAGATAGCGGGAGAGAACTGTGGCCTCGATGAAAAAAATCAGCTGGTAGGCCAGCGCCTTCAGCCCCGGCGGGCGGGTTTTCCAGGCCAGCCCCAGCGCGCGAAAGTAGCGTGTGGGTCGGGTCAGCAGGTATTTCTGCGCCGCCAGCAGCCTTGCCGGGTTCTTCGCGGTTTTCAGCACATGGAAGGTGGTACGTGCAGCCTCCTTCTCCGCCGGGCCGGGATGCTGCAGAGATGGCGTTTCGCGGATCGAACAGGTTAGCACCTCGGCACCCATCTCGCGTAGGGCTTCGACCTCGCGCAGAATGAATGTCAGCGAGACCTCGGGGTACTGGCCGGTCAGATAGGCGATGCGGGGAATCTTGCGGGTCATATCAGGCGGGCTTACCCTTTGTCGCGCAGTTTGGACAGCAGTCTCGCGATCAGGCGTGGGACAAGGGTCGGGTGCGCCCAATGCAGGTAGTTCGGGGCTGCAAGCGCCGTGCGGGCAGGTAGGGGGATTGGATCGAAACGTGTCTGCATCCTGTGGCTGGCGCCGTCCGGTCCTGCCCCCTGGATTGCCAGCGTCAGTTCGGTTAGGTGCAGCGTGAAAGTGTCGGGTGGGAAATGCGGACGATCCTTCTCGATGGCATCGGCCAGTTCGGCCAGCCCGATGCACTTGTCCTGCTGGCCCAACTGCGCCCGGCGCAGACGTTTCAGCCAGTTCTGCGGAAACCAGAGAGAGCCGTTCATCCGCTCGATTCTGTCAGCTCCGGGAGGCGGCGTTTCGGCGAGTGGAACCCTGCGTCCACCAATGGAAAACAGGCTCTGCAACAGGGAATTGTTGCGCACGCTCCGGGCATTGCGGGCCTTGAGCGAGAAGTTCGTGAAAGCCTCCAGGTACACCGGACAGGTATAATCACGGTAGGTGTCGGCGCTGATCACGCCCCTGTTGCCGATAATCCGCATCCGGTGGTCGGTGGGGGCCGCGATGGAGCAGGTGATCCGCCCCACCACGCCACTTTCGAAATCGAGCGCGGCGACGGAGAAATCTGGCGTGTCTGGCGGGTCGAGGGGCTTTTCGGTCTTGTCGGGCAGGGTGGCCTTGGAAAAGGCGGTGACTGACCGGACAGGACCAAAAAGCGCGCACATCCAAGTCAGGTGATAGCCCACATGCTCCCAGGTGCAGCCCATCTCGTATTCGTGCAGGTAGGGCCAGGGCGCACCGGAGCGCGACACCCAGGTTTCGGGCTGCAGCAGGTAGACCGGGTTGTCGTCGAACTCCGCATAGACCATGCGCACCTCGCCGACAGCCCCGTCATCCACCGCCTTCCAGAGCGTTTGCACCGTGGCCGAGAGCGCGTTCGACGGCGCGCAGGAAAGCCGCAAGCCCTTCTTGCGGGCAAGTTTGGCCAGCGTCTGAGCGTCTTCCATCGTCGTGGTGAAGGGTTTTTCGGAGTAAACATGCTTGCCCGCATCCAGCGCCGCACGGCTAACGGCGTAATGGCTCTCAATAGAGGTGAAATTGGCGACGATCTCTATTTCCGGATTGGCTAGCAGGGCCTCTGCGCTGTCGTAG
Source organism: Pseudomonadota bacterium (assembly GCA_039179965.1). Lineage (GTDB taxonomy): Bacteria > Pseudomonadota > Alphaproteobacteria > Rhodobacterales > Rhodobacteraceae > Marinibacterium. The sequence continues at coordinate 17,156 of JBCDEC010000034.1, read as the reverse complement.
ACATTCAGTCCGTAACAATCGCCTACAGCGCGGACGCGATCCATGTTTTGGTCCGCGACCCCCGCGATTTCGATCCGTGGATGTTTCGGCAGGGTGGTCATGTAATGGTCGAAGACATAGCCGCAGCCGATGACGCCGATCTTCATAGGCCCTCTCCCGTGCTCCAGCCCGCCCGGGCCGTGTCGATGAGGGCCATGATTTCCACGCTTTCGGACATCGGCATACGCGGATCCAGGGTGCGGCCGTCTGCCAGTGCATCCATGACCGCCTCCGCCTCGTAATGATAGCCATTGCCTGCGAAGGGCGCGACGACCCTCACTTGCCCGCGCCCCGCAGCGGTCTTCAGCCGCCCGAGCCCCCGCGAGAGGCGCAGCCCGAGACCACTTTCCCGGAACGCCTCGAATTTGCGCGCCCCGCCGGTGGTGGCACTCGCCGGATATGTCGTCGCCAGTGTCGCCCCCGTCGGACGCCAGATCGGACCGTGGATATGAAGTGTGCCTTTTGTGCCGTAGACCACCGCGCCTTCCGGTCCGTTCGCCCGCAGGCTAGCGCGCAAGCTGCTGACCGCGCCGTTCTTGTGATGCAGCACAAGCGCTGAGTCCTCGTCTACCCCGGTCGCGCCGATTTCCGCCATGGCCCGCATCCTTGCCACCGGACCAAGCAGGAAGTGGGCAATTGAGAGGGGATAGACGCCCCGATGCATTAACGCCCCGCCACCACGTTCTGCGTCGAAAAGACCCGTGTCAGGGTCTGGTTTGTTCGCTGTCATAAACCGTGCCTCGAAGCCGCGGAGTTCTCCCAGAGCACCAGCTTCGATCTGGGTATGAATCTTGGACAGTAGCGGTTGGAAACGCGTCCACATCGCCTCCATGCAGAAGACACTGGCCGCATCTGCCGCATCTGCGATGCGGCGCGCGCCAGCGGCGTCAAGCGCTAAAGGCTTTTCGATCAGTATCGCTTTTCCGGCAGCGATGCCCATTAGGGCATGCGCCTCATGCAGGGCAGGGGGCGTAGCAATATAGAGTGCGTCAACATCTGCCTGCGCCGCCGCTTCGTAATCTGCTACCACATGAGCAACGCCGAGAGCCTTGGAAAAGCGCTCCGCGTTCTTCGGATCGCGGGAAACAACTGTATGCGCCTCGGCCCGTCCCTTCAGTTCGCGCAGGTCGAGTACAAATTTTCGCGACACCGCTCCGGTGCCGAGGATCGCCCAGCGGAACGGTCTCCGGCCGGTTTCGGTCATTTCTATGCTCCTGTACCATACCGGTAGGCGATGCCAGATCGAGCCCGGTTGCCTGTTTAACCGATATCGGGCATTGTTCAACATTGCCGCAAGCGCTTGGATTGCAATCCCTGAAACCTACAAAATTACACACATTTTCCGCAATGTGCCGTACATGATATCCTGGCAACCGTATCGGCTGCATATTTCGCGTATATGGTACGGCGGGTCGGAGAGACAGGCAGGCTGAAAATCATGGCTTTCAGACGAACAGACATTACCAACATGGTGGGCAGACATCTGCTGCCGTTTATGAACCCTCGTGTCGTTGCGCCCCCCGGTATGCCGCGGGCGCAGGGCAGATCAAACATTGTCGTCGCCACGCCGATGCGCAGTGGGACGCATCTGGTGATCGATACGATCCTGAACAATATTCCCGCTTTCCGGAACCAACCGCTCTACATTGATCTGGACCAATGCTGGCGACAAACCGGGGAGGAAAAGGATTTCATCACTCCGATCACTCCTGATACTGGGTTCGTCATCAAGACCCATCTGCCCATTGGCTGGAAAGCCGACGGGCTTGCCGATGCGCGCCTTTCGGCGATCCTCGATACTACCACAGTCATTACCGTTCACAGAGAATATGAAGACGTCATTAAGTCGCTCAAGCGATGGCACAAATCAGATTTTGATACTTTCGCACTCCGTTTCGAGAACGAGTACCACCAGTTCTGGAGATTCTGGCAGAACCGTCCCCAGATCAGGGTCAGCTTCGACGAGATATTTCAGCCTGAAAAAATGACCGACTTGCTTGACCTGCTCTGTCGCAAGACGGGAACCGTCAGGGCAGGGCGTTTTGTTCCTCCCCCGCGTCTGCAGCGAAAGCTGCCAGTCTATTTTGACAAGGCGGCGACGCGACTCGTCGGACGGCACGCGCCGCGCATCAACACCACGATATCACTATCCTGAAAGGCGCCGGGCCTTGTCTCCGTCGGCCTCTGTCCACCACGAAGACCCCGGACATTGACAGAAACGAGTACCGCATGCGCATCACCTTCATTCTGCCTTTTGCATCGCTGTCCGGCGGTATCCGCGTGGTTGCCACTTATGCGCATGAACTGACTGAGGCAGGGCACGAGGTGCATGTCATTTCGCGACCGCTGCGGGTCAAGACATCTCGCTTGCGGACACTGTTGAACGCGATGGTTTGGTTCAGCCGACCGACGCGAGAGAGGCGTGCGACGCCACTGCTGGATTTTCTGGGGGACAGGCACCGGGTGCTGGACCGTTTCCGCCCTGTGCAGGCCGCCGACGTTCCCGACAGCGATGCGGTAATCGCGACCTGGTGGGAAACCGCACGAAGCGTGGCGGGTTTTCCGGCATCCAAGGGCAAGAAGTTTTACCTGCTGCAGGATTACGAAATCTTCGAGAACCTACCTGCAAAGGACGTCGTCGAGTCCTATCAGCTGCCACTGAACAAGATCGCCGTCTCCGGTTACATCCGGAACTGCATCGCGCAGAACCATGGGGTCGGCAACATCACAATCATCCCCAACGCCGTCGACACCCGACAGTTCGACGCCCCGATCCGGCGGCGGACAGATCCGCTGACGGTCGGTTTCCTCTATCATGCGCATCCGCGCAAGCGGGCCGGGCTTGCACTGCAGGCCGTGATCGCCGCGCGCCGGCTGGTACCGGACCTGCGCGTACACGCCTTCGGGCGCGGCATGCCGCCGGAGGATTTCGGGTTGCCAGACTGGATCAACTACCGCAAATCGCCGCCGCAGGAGGAGATTCCGAAGCTCTATGCCAGCTGCGATGTCTGGCTTTTCACCAGCCACTCGGAAGGGTTCGGTTTGCCACTGTTGGAAGCCATGGCCTGCCGTACTCCGGTTCTGGCCACGCGTGCCGGCGCGGCCGAAGACCTGATCGACGGCGTCAACGGGCGTCTGCTCGACGCGGACCCGGTGGCCTTCGCGGATGCCATCGCGCAGATCGCGGCCATGGAACAGGCCGAGTGGCGGGCGCTTTCGGATGCGGCCCATGAAACCGCGCATTCCTACACCTGGACCGATGCCGCGCGGCGTCTCGTCGAAGAAATTCGCAATGCCCCCGCAGCCCGGGACTGAAACGACCCGTCCAGCAGGATTTCATGGCATCCGGGCGTAACAGCCTTTAACCAGAAGACATCCATGTAGCCATTGGCGATAACACAGTTGATCGAGACAATTCCCATGCAGGTTCTGCAATGAGCTTCCCTTTCCCTGCCACGGACCTGACCTTCGTGCTGCCGCTGGTGCATCCCGACGGCGAGAAGGTCGATGAATATGGCGTTGTCGAGGCGATCCTGCGCGAAACGCTCACCAGCCTGACGCATCAGCAGGGTGCCGAAATCCGCGTGGTCGTGGTCTGTCACAAGGCTCCCGCCTGGCGCGATGATTTCGCACTGCAGGTCACTTTCCTGACGATCGGGGATCATCCGGGGTTTGCGGCAAACCACAACCATGTGCAGGTCGACAAGGGCATGAAATACGTGCTCGGCACTTGGTATGCGCTGCAGCATCATGCGCCAGCACTGGTCATGCTGATGGACGGCGACGATTTTGTACGTGCCGACCTGTCCCGGACTCTGCTCGACCGACCGGACCCGACGCCTTTCGACGACGGCTTCCTGCTGGCTGCGGGATATCATGCCGCCCTGCGCCCTGCCGCTGGTGGTTTCCTGCTCGAGGCAGCCCTGAACGTGAAGGATTTCAACGATACCTGCGGCTCCTGCCGGGTTTTTCGGGCACAAAGCCTGCGCAAGAGCATTCTGGCCTTCCAACCGGACCTCGCTGGGCTGAAGCCCGGGGAGATGGCGGGAACCGACGGAACCCTCCGCAAGAATTTCATCGACTGCGTCACCACCGCTGCTGAACCGCTGCGCAACGACCAGGACGGGCTCATCCGGGTGCTTGGCAGGCATGTGCGCCAGAAGAAGCACTTTGACTTTGCCCGCGTGACCGAGGCGCTGGTTGCGAAGGGCTGCGGGCATGGCAATCATGACGGACCCAAGGCCGGTGAAATCCACTGGCACAAGGTCACTGCCACCACGCCTCCGGAGCGGTTTCTCCATGACTTCAGTCTCGCCGGGCGTTCCACGATGCAGCCCAGACCGCAGGTCCGTTACCGGGTGATAGGGATGCTCCAGTCTCTGCGCCGCATGGCCGGGCAAGTGAAACGCGCCGTCTTCCGCTAGGCTCCACCAGGGTCAGACGTCAAAGCCGAGATCGCCGAGACGGAGACCCGTTAACTCCGCCGTCCGGCGATTGCTCCCAGCGAAAACTCCGCGGTAGCGCGCCTCGATCTGTGCTTGGAAGCCCTGCCGCAGCCTGTCGTCCGACCTTGGGGAGATCGCGCGGTCGTAGCGGCGCAAGGCCCGGTCAGACAGGGCGTCAAATCCCTGTCGGCCACGGCGCGTGGGATCCTTCACGATGAAACGGTTGGTCAGGCGTCGCAGGCGCAGGGTAGAGAAGCTTTCGCCGACATGTTCGTTCGCACGGGGTGCATCATGGGCAATCTCGCAGCCGGTGAAGCGCGACAGCGCTCCAAAATAGCCTTCCGGATCGGCCTTCAACATCTCTTGCGGCAGGACCAGAACGTTTTCCGCGCCAAAAAGCCTCATATAGTGTCTGATCGCACGGTCGAAATGCAAAAAGTCGGGGCGCAGAACAGGGGTGTAGGAACGCGCCTCATGCCCGGTTCCGATCACTCCGGCCAGCGGCAGCGCCCCACCGCCCAGCACGTATTCACGATAGATCGACAGTGCGATGGCCTGCTGTTTGCGGATCGTGATCAGCACCCGGGCCTGCGGATAGGTGGCCTGCAGCTTCCGCGCGTTGGCAAAGCCGTCATAGCGCCGGGACGGCGGATTGCCGAGCAGCATCTCCTCGGACCATACCGGCAGGTTGCCCCGCGCCCGCACCGGGGCCGCCAGCGACTCGAGCCACGCCCGCGCTGCCGCACCGTCGAAGTCATAGTCGTCCGCCAGCAGGATTTCCTGGACCAGATGCCCGCGGGTTTCCTTTCCGACGGCCAGTTCCAACCCCTCGCCAGGACCGGCAAAAACCTGGTTCTGAAGAAAGGTGGTAGCAGTCTTGATATAGCCCACGTGCAGCAGGACAGGTTCATTCGGCTCCGGCATCTTCGCCTCCCGCAGGTCCGGAGAGTTGTGCAAGTCGGCGGGCGAATTCGATCTCGAACGTGTGGTCTTGGGCAAAACTGCGCGCCGCCGTGCAGCGCCGGATCACATCAGCCCTGTCTGCGGCGGCACCCTCGATCACACCTGCCAGGGCCTGCGTATTCCCCAGCGGCGCCACCCAGCCCGCGCCAGACTTTTCCTGAAGAGCCGTCCACATCCGGTTTGAATATCCCGCCACAGCCACGCCGCAGCCGAGGCTTTCAAGATAGGTACACGAGGGATCGGACTGGCGGTGGCAGCTGAGAAAGATGTCGCTGCGTGTTCGGGTGAAGGGCACGAGTTCGGTCTGGAAATCGACTGTGCCGTTGAGGTGTACACAATCCTGCAGTCCCGCTTGCGCAATCTCATGGCGGATCTCCTCCTCCAGGCTTCCAGTACCGAAGATGTCGAGCCGGAAATCGACGCCGCGCTCGCGCAGGCTCCGGGCGACCGGCACCAGATCCTGCGAGCCCTTCATCCGCTCCAACCGACCCGAATGGATCAAGCGCAGGGGGCCACCCGTCTCCAGATGCCCGCGCCGCGCCTGCATCTCTGCGGGCGTGGCAAGCAGGTCATGGCCGGCCCGGTTGTCGAGATAGAGCAGCGTGTTGGCATTGAGGCCTTCATAAGCTGCCCACGCGGGATAGCCGTTGGCCTGCAATCCGTTCGCCAGCCGAAAGGCCCGCCGCCGCCGCATCTCCTCGCGCAGGGTCCAGACGATGCTCTTTGCCTTGCCCATCCAGGATCGGCCACCGTCCAGCAGAAGGATCTGGATCCGCGTTTCCAGGATATATTCGATGATGTAATAAAGCCGCCCCGGCAGATCCGGGCACAGCTCCGCCAGATAGAAATAACGGTGATTGTCGCCGCTGCACAGGATCACATCGTATTGCTCCAGCTGTGCCTTGCCGAGGCGCGCCTCCGGGCCGGGCATGATCAGTTGAAACGGCAACTCGGCGGGCGCGACCCGTTTCCCGAACGGAACCGTTCCGCCTGTTTTCTGCAGTATGCAATGGACCTCGCCCTCCCAACCTGCGCAATAGCTCTCCATGCCTTCGAGAAATTTCTTGTCCAGCAATACCCCTTCGGGCGTTTCCTGCGCAGGTGCCGAAGAGATGACGAGCAGGCGTTTCATTGCGCGCCGCAACCGGTGGAATGGCGCGGACAAGCGGGGCGGGTGACATCCAGCCAACCTGCCGCATCAAGACGGCTGTAAAGACAGGGGAAATTCGTTTGGAGTCGGGACCGCACGCACATTTCTCTTTCCTGCTCACAGCCTGGGCTTATGGCCATCTTTGGACCATAAGAACAGACGAAATGCCACCCTGGGCCGTTTTCCCGGTCCGCATGCCCTGTGCGCCGGATATATTGACCTCTCGTGCCAAGGCCAAGACAGTTTCATGATCGTATCGCACAAGCATAAGTTCATCTTCGTCAAGAACCGCAAGGTCGGAGGAACATCCATGGAAGTCGCGCTCGCCAAGATTTGCGGACCCGACGACATCCTTTCTTCCGACGTACCCGAACGCGGCAGGGTCGGGCGCAACGACGTGCTCGCGGCCCATGCGCGCAATTACGAGGGAGGTTTCAATGTCTTCGGCGAAATGAAGCTGGATATGCGACCGGGCAGCGTGGCCCGTGTCCTGCGTGACCGTCTGCAACGGCACCGCTACTACAGTCACATGCGCGCCGCCTCCATCAAGGCGCGTATCGGGGCGCAGGTCTGGGACAGCTATTACACGTTCTGCTTCGAGCGGAACCCCTGGGACAAGATGATCTCCTTCTACTACTGGTACAACCGGCTGAACCAAGACCCCGTGGACATAAACACCTTCATCTGTGGCAAGATGGCCGGGCGAACGGTCGATCAGAAATATCCGACCGACTGGGACCGCTACACGCTGCAGGACAGGATCATCACCGATGATGTCTTCGACTTCTCTGATCTTTCCGGGAATCTGGCTACGGCCCTCGGGCGTGCCGGCGTCGCGCCGGAAATCATCGCCAGTCTCGAACTGCCACGCGCCAAGACACATACCCGCGCGAAGGAACCCGAGAAGCTGACAAAGGCGTCCGACGCGGTGGTCCGGAAGGTCTTTGCCAACGAGATACGGCAGTTCGGCTATACACCGCCGGAAGGCCTTACAGGCGCGTGACGGTCGTTCACACACTCCGGACATCCGGTTCAGAATCTTCTGCGTTACAGTCCATAAATCCTGGATGGCGCCCTCTACGATCTTGTGCAAAACCGCATTTGACATGGACCCGAACGGGCTGAAACATTAGACAGGCCCGGGATTTGCCCCACCGGAGTATTCATTTTTCATGTTTGGCCTTTTCAGAACCTATTTAGCTCTCTGGGTGGTCGCCTCTCATCTCATCGAACTTCATTTCGTCGGACATTACGCGGTGCACGGTTTCTTCATCCTGTCGGGCTATTTGATGGCACTGGTTATGAATTCTGTCTACGGCTACTCGCCCCGGGGCACAGCCACCTTCGCGCTCAACCGGCTTTTGCGGCTGCTGCCCTCCTACTGGGTGGTGCTGGCTTTGACCGTTGCACTGATCCTCGTCACCGGAGAGGAGGTGTCTCGCACCTTCCGGGAATCGATGTACATCCCGACAACGCCCAGAAAATGGCTTGAAAACATCACCATGATCTATGCCGACTGGATGCCATTGAGGGTCGACCCGCGGCTCTCGCCGGCAACATGGGCCCTGACGATCGAACTGTTCTACTACGGGCTGATCGGCCTGGGACTGTTCCGCTGGCGAACCCTGACATGGATCGTCTTCGGCCTGAGCCTGACCTATCACATCGTCACCATCCTGATGGAGCTGAGCTACGGCACCCGCTACGCCTTCATCCCAGCCGGGGCGCTGCCGTTCTCGATCGGCGGGCTGATCTATCACTACCGCTTCGCGCTGGAACGCTGGAGCCCGGACATTCGCCTGACTTACATCCTATTCATTCCGCTTTTCGCCCTGCTGCCCGCCATCGCGGTCCAGCTTCGGCAAGCGGGTATTGATTATCCCGCCTCGGGCATCTTCTACGTGAACATGGTCCTCAACGCCGTCGCCGTTGCCTGGCTCGCCAAGCCAAGCCAAAGGTTTGAGTCCTCTCTCGACCGGTTCATAGGTGATTTCAGTTATCACATCTATATATCGCACTGGATGACCGCACTCTTCGCAGCGCATTTCCTGCTGGATGTGTCGCGACCGAAGACTTCCGTGGACGGTTTCGTACTATTCTGCGCTGCTACGATTCTGTGTGCGGTTCTCAGCTTGGGTCTGCGCACCTTTGTCGACGCACCGGTGGAACGGTTGCGCACCGCTGCCAAGCGCAGACGGCACCGCCTGGGCGCAACGGATTCCGAAAGCGGCTGGCGCGTGGTGGATACTCAGAAGACGTAGGCGAGCAGACTCTTCAGGGCAGAGTAGTTGGCCCCTAGAGGGGTGCGGAGCGCATAGATCCGCATCGACCAGCAACATCCCGGGACTGCAAGGATGAAGAACAGCAGCCCATGGATGGGCAGGATCCGCTGCGGCAGGCAACGCACGTACCGGACCAACTCCCGGAACGGCATCCAGGGCGCGATGCCGGAACCTCTGCGCTCCCAGGCTGACACCGCCACGAAGGAGGTGGCCGAGATCATGAAGATCCACCTGCCCGTATCGAGTCCGAGGACAAACAAGGGCGACACGAAGACCGTCTGCATCAGGAAGAAATTCAGGAATACCTGCCGGCTCCCCTCGCGGGTCTCGCGCTTGAAAAAGGCGATCGCGAGCCCTGCGAGCAGTAGCGTCAGCACCCACATCAGCGGGATGTAGAAAGGTCCGCTGAAGTCGTCCAGAATGTTCGCTGCGGCCCCCAGCCCCCTCTGAAAGCTCCAGCCGATAGCGTCGATGGCCGTCGGCGGACTGTCATAGCAGCAATATGCGGGTGCAACCGCCCGGTAGACCTCGTTCCAGCGCTCGGTGATCTGCACCGCCTGTGCCGCGGTTCCTTTCTGGAACAGGACAAGCCCGGCCGTGGCGATCGCGGGCAGGAAGAACGGCACGCCCTGCTTGAGCCGGACAATGAGTCCACCGCCCTTCGACACGTGCAGGATGAGCAGCGGCAGAGCGGCAAAGACGTAGGCCTCATGGAACAGGATCGCAACGATCGACAGGGCGTTCGCCACCAGCATCCTGAGCAGGAGCGGGCGCGCCGAGGCCAGCATCAGGAAGGAAACCGCGAAGGCCAGCACCGTGAAGGTGTCTTTCCGGATCAGGAAATTCGAAAAGACCGGTGCGCCGAGAAGCAGGGGGGAAAACAGCACATACACAGGAATGCTTTCGCGGAAGAGCCTTAGCACAAGCCCCACCAGAAGCAGGAAGATCAGCAGGGACAGGAGCACGGCAATCACGGAAGGCGCGACCCCGGTTCCGAGCGATATCGTTTCGATGAGCTGTCCCGACAGACCCCGCCTGATCAGCCCCGCATCATAGGAAATGAGCCACTCGGCGATTTCCCAGGAGGCAACGCCTTTTGGCAGAGCTTTGGATAATATCTGCCAGACCATCGGCAGAACCAGCGACGCCAGCATTGCGAGAGACAGGAAAGTTTTCCAGCGCTGTGTCATGCCCTAATTCCCGTTTCGCCCCGGCGTCCCAGTCTCCAAAACAGGCGGAGGATGTCCTTGGCAACCAGGGCATAGAGCAGCCAGAACAGGAAATGCACAGTATAGCGCATCCTTTGCTGTTCAGCCCCGTTGAAGGCATGGGCGAAGATCAGGAAGACAAGGCTGAACACCGCCATGAAGAGGAAGAAATCGCGCTGCTCCCGGCTGCGCGCACTGACCGGCAGCACGACCAAATAGAGGAGCGCGAGCGTATTCATGGCGAAAGTGCCGTAATAGACCAGCGCCGCGCTGGGGATGAGCTGCCCCTCGGCATCGCGCTTCGACCGGAAGAAGGGAATCTTTGGCACGTTTTGCCAGTTGAGCGGATCGAAGGCGTAGTCACTGGGCCAGAGCGACAGGGAATAGTAGGCCCGCTCGGCCCGGTCTTTGGCGTATTGCAACGGTTTCGCGGTGATGGAGGCCATGGCCAGTTCCTGGCACGCCCTTGCATAGGGTATGATGCGGGGATCATTGAAGGCTGTACCTGGATGTACATCTTCGAGCCCGTAGGTCCCGATAAACCCGTAGAAACTGCAGTTTTTCGGCTGGTCTGGCGCCACCTGGGACAGGTTGAGACCCAACCAGCTGCCTGACCCGAAAAATCCGAACACGGCTTGGTTCTTGATGCTTGGCAGGAGTGTCAGGAACAGCGCCAGCCCCGCCAGCGTCAGGCGTGCACCGGACCAGGACCCGGTTCTGAACAGGATCAGCAGGATCAGCAGGGCGACGAGAGCCGGATGAAAGATGGACCAGACCAGCGACAGCACCACGAGAGAAGCCAGTGTCGCGATGAACAGGGCCGTGGTTTTCCGGTTCAATAACCGCAGAAGCGACAGGGCCACGAGGGCCGCCAGGGTGGCCGTCAGTTGCGGATAGAAGATGTAGTTTTCGTAATAGATCACCGAAGGCGAGAGCAGGTAGGCCAGCACAACGAGCAGGCTGACCGCACGGGAGAAGAACGTTCGCAAAAGCCCGAGGAGGCACAGCGCGGCAATGAGTGACAGCCCCATGTTGAAGACATGCAGGGCGCTCACCATGCAGTCCGTCCGCGCGCTGCAAAGCTTGGCGGCCGCCCCCAGCACCGCGTTCCAGACCGGTGGCTGGGAATGCAGGCTGACCAGGCTGCCGAAAAGATCGGCTTCGAGATTGGCGGGATCCAGGTTCTGCCAGTGCGTTTCCAGGTAGGCCGGGTCCGGGACGACGCCGAGCAGGAAGGCAAAGACAGCCCGGCTGACCATGAATACGGCCAGGATCACGAGGAAATCGGAGAGGGCGGTACGCCTTTTGTCGGTCATATCCCGGCCTTCCGAGTGGCGTTCAGATCTTCATGCCCTTGAAGATGCGCTCGGGGATGCTGCAGATGATCGTCATGATCAGCCACCAGATCGGGCGCACGTAGATGATGTTGCGCCTCTTGCGTACGGCCTTCTCGATGGCGTCGGCGACCTCTTCGGGCTGAGCCGTCAGCTTTTTGGGCAGGTCCATGTCCTCGGTCATGCTGGTGGCGACAAAGCCGGGCAGGACGGTCAGCACCTGTACGCCCTCCTTTGCCAGCCGGTTGCGCAGGCCCGACAGATAGGCGGTGAAGCCCGCCTTGGCGGAACCGTAGATATAATTCGTGGCCCGTCCACGCAGCCCGGCCACCGAGCTGATGCCAACCAGATGACCCGAACCGCGCGCCTCAAAACGGTTGGCCAGGTGACCGAAGATGCTGGCGGGGCCTTCATAATTGCTGCGCATCACCCGCACGGCAAGGTCCATGTCGGCCTCGTTCTCGGACTGCTCGCCCATCAGACCCACCGCGCAGACCACGATGCGCGGCAGCTCCGGCAGGGTGTCGATGAAACTCTCATGGGTCTTCAGTGCCAGCGCATCGAAGTCGTGGATGCTGACCGGGACGTCGTGGCGCAGGGCCATGTCGGTGCGCGTCACCTCCAGGCTTTGCGCGTTGCGGGCGGCAAGCTGCACGGGATGCCCTTCGGCCGCAAAGCGATGCGCCACAGCCAGACCGATGTCGGATTTCGCACCCAGGATGAGAACTGCGCCTTTGCTCATATCGAGAGCCTTTCAGATTGTTTGGATTGAAATTTACCGGACAGGCCGTCGGTCGTTCGCATATCACGGAAAGGAATGGTCCTACTGTCGGATCGGCGCAAAATGTCGGCCGTCATACGACTGTCCTTGGCAAGATAGAAACGTCCGCCATGATCGAGCGTGATGGCGTCGAGCCGGTCCATCAGGATCAGCGTGGCCCGGGTCACCGGAAAATCGAGCGCCAGCGTGTAGCCTTCCATCGGGAAGGAAAAGCGGCTCTCCTGTGTGCCAAATCGCTTGAGCACCGCAAGGAAGGATCCGGCCCCGGCTGCCGAGGTCGCCTCCAGTATCGCCTTCAGCCCGTCTGGGGACTGTTCCAGAGACAAGACGCACTGGAACTGCATGAATCCCTTGCGCCCGTAGATCCTGTTCCAGCCGAGGATCGCGTCGAGTGGGTAGAAATAGGTGTCCCAGTCCACCAGCTCGGTATCCGCCTTGCGTGAACCTTTCCAGTAATAGAGCCTGTTGAACGCCTTCACGGTAAAGCGGTTCAGGACCCCGGGCGGCGCGTTGAAGGGCACCGTGCGCTTGCGTTGTAAACCGGTGTCGAAGGGCCGTTTTCTGCGCGCGCCCTGTAGGTCGGATTGCCCGGCATGTTCGCCCAGCATCAGCAACGATCTCCCCAGCCTGTCGCCTTGGCCCAAGCAGTCGATCCAAGCCACTGAATAGGTGGCCTCCTGCGCCGCTTCGAAAGCGTCGATCGCTGCGGCCAGGTTGGGCAGGGGCTGCGTAGTCTGCCGGATCCAGCCGCTCTGCACCGGACGCAGGCGGAAGGCCACCCGGAGAATGATGCCGGTCAAGCCCATACCGCCGATGGTCCATTCGAAGAGTTCGGCATTCTCCTGACGCGAACAGCGCCGGACCGTGCCGTCCGGCCCGACAAGATCGATCCAGTCAACGAAATTCCCGAAGCTGCCGTCCTTGTGGTGGTTTTTGCCGTGCACATCTGCGGCGATCATGCCGCCCAAGGTCACGAACTTGGTGCCGGGCGTGACCGGGGGAAACCAGCCGCGGGCCAGGAAGGCACTAATGACATCCCCCAGGATCACCCCCGCCTCAGCCACGAGCTGACCGCTATGCGCATCAAAGGACAGCATACGGTTGAAATGGCGCATCTGCAGCGTCCGGCCCTCACCCACGGCACTGTCCCCATAGGCCCGTCCGTTCCCCCGCGCGATCGCGCTGCCTTCCGACAGCCGCTGCTGTAGAGCGCCTTGTGTGCGCGGCGCGGAAAGTTCCGCAGAATGAACGGGAAAACGGCCCCAGCCAGATAGATTAGGCATCGTCACATCCCTGTATGCTGAGATGGGCACCTTCCGGCAGGCTGCCCCCGAAGGCAGTCAGTGCAGCGCCCATATTGGTCTCCAAATCGCGGTCGATCAGATAGAAAGCCACTTCACCGAAGGCGGCCGTAACCCTGCTGGTCCGAAGTTCCGCGATCCGGCACCATTCTCGGGGGACCTGTCCTGCAAACCACTTGTCGTAGATCATTGCATATTTGACCCCGTTCTTCGCAGTCATGTCTCGCATGAATTCGGCTGTGCGGCCATCCTGGCTGGCAGCTTGGCGAGCTTCTTCCGACCCCAATCCCCAGAGATCAAGGACAAAGAGGTCATTGCGGTATGACACCCAACCGAGGTCATTCACCGCAACTACTTCCGGGAAGAACTCTGTGGCGAAGCGGTGCATCTGGTATTGCTGCTGGTAAACGTTGCGGCTAGCCGCCGGTGTGCGCATCGTGGTCTGCAGGTAGGGGGTAGCCATGACCAGCAGCAGCAGCGGTATCAGAAGGACACGCCGGCTTTTCGGCCCGGCCAGGAATGCCGGTGCGTAGCAGGATGCTATCGCCAGCAACAGGCCGACGTGGGCATAGACCTCGTAGCGTCCGAACCAGCCATAGCGGCCAAAGGAGATATGAGCCGCCAGCATGACCACGGTGCAGGCCGCCGCGAGAGAGGTCTGCACACCCGCGAAGCAGATGGGGATGAGCAGGGCACAACCTAGGGCAAAGACCACGCCCCACCGGCTGTTCATCGAGGAAAGCGTGTTGCGCACCGTCTCAATCAAGGTGCTGGAAAAGCTGCTGTCATAGGCATTTGCAGTCACCGATGATTTCACCAGAACGGAGCTCGGGATCAGAGGCAGCCCCATGCTCTGCATGAGCATCACATATGCTGCGACAGCCGCGCAGAGCAGCGCCGCCAGCACTAGGGCTATCCGGCCTTTGCGTATGAAAAAGAGGGCTGCAATCACCGCGAGAGATAGGGCAAACCCCTCAAAACGAACCAACGGTGCGAGCAGAGCACCCACACCCAGCCGAACTGGGGCATCGCCGGTTTTGCCAAGCCGGACGAGGCCCGACACCACCAGGATCACCGCTAGGACATGCAGGGGATGTTCCATGCCGGTCATCGGCAGAGCGATAGTGTTGGTGGCTAGTAGGAACAGCGGCGGCAGCACCAGAAAGAGAAACCGGGCCGCCGGGCCGGTTCCGATGCAGCAGTGGAAAAGCAGCGGACCCGCGTAGAGAAGCGATAAGACATTAGCGGCCACGCTGATCGCCAGTGGCCCCCATTCCCCGAAACCCGCAAGCAGGGTGGCGCTCAACAGGAAAGGGTAGAGGATCGAGGAGGAGGGCGAGGAGGTCTCCGGAAAATTGACCCCGTAGCCGCCCAGCAAGATGTTCTCGGCCACCGCGAGATGAATATAGGGATCGTCCAGCGTGTAGATCAGCTGCCCGCCCGCAGCCTGCATAGAGAGGATCAGCAGGAAAACCGTCAGAGTTAAGTAAACCGCGATGAACCAGATTGTGAATGTGGTGCGGCTCATTACGCGGCCCGCACTCCGGGCCCAATATCTGCGAATACGAAGCGGCGGTCGAGGTTGTACTTGACCACATACCCCACCGCGAGCCCTAGTACTGCGCCAGCCTCGCGCATCAGGTCGGTCTTCCAGATCAGCCAAAATGTAGTCTCAGTGCCCCAGAATATGGCTGTAGTGGCTAGGCCCATGATCGTGTAGAGTGTGAACTTCCGCCCGTGCGCCTTCAGTCCGGAAGACCGGTCAGCGAAGATCCAGCGCTTGTCGAGCAGATACTTGATGACGAGCCCCACGAGTGTGCCGAAGAAAACCGCCAGCGCGAAACCCAGAGCCGCATCGTTCCAGGCCAGAACCAGACGCTGCGTGCCGAGGTTGGCCAGCGTGGCCAGCACCGCGAAGACAGAATATCGCACGACCAGGGATGTCGTACTCATAGCAGAGCTCCTCCGATGGCAAATGCCGCCATGACGAGCACGCATATCTGACTAATCCTGTCCTTTGCCGCGAACACCACCGGATCGTCATGCATGTGCCCACGATGGGTCAGCATCACCATGCGCGTCAGCCAATAGAGCAGAACGCAGCATATACCGCTCAGGGCCAGCGGGTTGGAGTAGAGAATAACCACCTCCGGGGAACTGATGTACAGCGCCATCACCAACACCGAGACATATCCCGAGGCAATCCCCATCATAGCGATCACTGGCAGGTCCTCGACATGATAGCCCCTCCCGGAGGCGCTGAGCTTGCCGCTGGCGGCGCTGTCGACCAGTTCCGCCTGCCGCTTCACCGTTGCCAGCGAGAAGAAGAAGAAGATCGAGAAGGCCAGAAGCCACATCGACATGCCGATGCCTGTCGCAGCGGCCCCGGCCACGATGCGCAGGGTATAAAGGCCCGCGAGCACGCAGATATCGATCACGACCCGGCGCTTGAGATTGAGCGAATAGGCTGTGGTGGTCAGGTAGTAGACTGCCATCACCAGGATGAAGGATGGCCCGAGAAACAGTGACAGGAACACGCCGAGCCCGAGCAGACCGACGAACATCGCCCCGCCTTGGGCAATGGGGATGCTGCCCGCAGCGAAGGGGCGCAGGCATTTGCGCGGATGAGCCCGGTCGGCCTTGAGATCTAGCAGATCGTTCAGCAGGTAGACGCTGGAGGCAACAAGGGAGAACACGGTGAAGGCCAGCACGCTTTGCAGCAGTGTTAGCCCGTTCAGCTGGTGTGCCGCGAGCATCGGCAGGAAGACCAGAATGTTCTTGAGCCACTGATGCGGGCGCATGGCCCTGAGGTAGGGGCCGATGGAGGGTGTCACCGTCCGCAGATGCTCCGCCTCGGCGCCAAGATCGTCAACCCGTTTCTTCAGTGCTGCCGGCACGTTGACGGTGATCGCCTTGCGCGCGCCCTGCCAAACCGGAACGTCGGCTTCGGCGTCGCCCATATAGGCATATCCAGCAACTCCGAAAGTCTCGTTGAGGAATTTTGCTTTCTCCGACCCCTTCAGGTTGCGCTTGCCATCCGAGCCATGCACCTCGTCGAAGACCTCCAAATGATCGGCGATACGCCCTGCCAGTTCGCGGTCGCTGGCTGTAACAAGCGCTGCCCGGCCGCCCTGCGCGCGCCAGTCTTGGATATATTTGATGATATCCGGATCGTAGGGCAGGGTCGTCACATCCACGTCAGCAGAAGTTGCCAGGCGCTGTTTCAGCGCCGCACGGCCTTCGGAAAGCGCCGCGACCGCCGTAATGGGTGCGCGCCAGTCCAGGCTGAAGGCAGACCAGAAACTCTCGTGCAGCATGTCGGATCGCAACAAAGTACCATCCAGATCAACCGCTAGCACCGCACCATGGTTCGGATTATTCTGCAACATATACCTTCACATTCATTCTGCCGCCATTGCCAAATTCTGAAATACCGGGGCTCTCGAAATCAATTGCACTAAACACCCGCCGGATGACGGATCAGGGACCTATGGTTCAGGCCGGTTCATCTCACGCAGCACCCCAATTGCCAACTATTTTCTTTCGCGGATCATGCAAGCTCACTCCGCCATCGGAGGCCAGAGCCAATGGGCCACCATAAGGGCACACAGTTCTAAAACCATGGTAAATGCATGAATTCCGTGCATTGCTCG
>JBCDEC010000033.1:0-25279 GCA_039179965.1 Pseudomonadota bacterium | reverse complement strand
CAATTTAATTGGGTAACTTTCGGGAATCCTAGATTGCGAGGAGCGCTGGTTCCGGCGAACTGCCTGCCAAACGAGCAATAATGCCCAGTCCTTTGGCAAGTTCTTGTTCCGTCGCGGTCCCGACACAGACGCGAACAGCCTCCGGAGCGGCCTGTTCTCCGGTTCGAAAACTCGAAGACGCGGCAACCGCGACTCCTTCGTTCCGGGCAAGCTCGACGAAGTCTTGCGCTTTCCAAGGCTCTGGAAGCGGCAGCCAAACGTGCATGCCGTGCGGTGAAGAGGCAAAGTCCAACAGCCCGAATTTGGATTTCACGATCGCGTTTCTGCGCGCCAGATTTTTTCGTTGCCACTTCAAAAGGTCATGCGCTGTCCCATCGATGATCCAGCGTGTGGCTATTTCGGCAATGAGTGGCGTCGCCATCCAGTTGGTGACAAGATGCCGGTTCCGTGCGGCCGATATCATCGATTCCGGAACCACCAGCCATCCGAGCCGCAATCCGGGCAGCAGACATTTGGTCACCCCAGTAAAATAGAACGTTCGATCCGGCGCCAGTTCGGCAAATGCGGGCGGCCGTGATGGGTTGATCGGTCCCCAGGCATCGCTTTCGATGATCCAAACACCATGCCTACCCGCGATATCACTCAGAGTCTGCCTACGTCCAAGGCTCGCGAACGCGCATGTCGGACCCAAACCAGACGGCATCAAAAACAAGGCTTTGACTGCGTTTTTCCTGCACGCGGCCTCAAACGCCTCTGGCACGACACCTTCTGAGTCGATGGCCAGACCTTGCAGGCGCAGACCCAACGTCGAGGTCAGCGATTTGAGCGTATGGTGGCCCAGCGTCTCAGTCACAATCAGCTCGCCCGGCAATGCGGCAGTCTGGAGCGCAACGCTCATGGCCGCCGTGTTGCCGTTTGTTGGAATGATGCGTTCCGGATCGACGGGTACCCCGCCCCACGCTATCCAGCGCGCCGCCTCGATGACATGCCGCTCCAGAGTTGCGCGCGGCCGAAAGGAAAACAGAGAGCCTTGCGGGAGGTCCTTGGACAGCTCGCCCAAGGTTTGCGCCATGCTGTTCGTATGAATGTCGCCCGTGACCGGGACGAGCATTGAACAATCGATAAGATCCATGCCGCCGGAGGATCGGTTCCACGGCACCTGAGCATCACCGTTTTTTCGACCACGGACAAAACTGCCGCGACCGACCTCTCCAACGACAAAGCCCAGACGGCTCAGTTCGTCGTAGGCGCGACTGACGGTCTGAACGCTGAGTTCGAGATCGTAAGACAGCGCCCGATGGGTCGGAAGCTGCGCTCCGGCGGGCAAGTCACCGCTTTCAATCGCTTCAACTATCTTTTTCGCAAGCGCGCGATAGGCAGGGCGCGCCAAGTCGTCTTTCTGGATCGGCCACTTTGTCATGATTTAATCCTGAAGGATGCCACTACAATTGACAAGAGCCCGCCGATTTCGGATTGGTCTGGTATGAGCACGCAACTTGACAATCGGGACCTTGAAATCCTGCGCATCCTAAGTCGTGAGGGTAGGATATCGAAGACCGAGCTCGCCAAGCGCGTGAATCTCTCACCGACACCGTGTTGGGAACGTTTGAAGCGTTTGGAGGACTCCGGGCTGATCCGAGGGTACCGCGCGGATATCGAACTTTCGGCGCTCGGTCCAAGCGTCACGATTTTTGTCACCGTCGAATTGGAGCGGCACAGATCTCAGGATTTCCGCGCTTTCGAAGCCGCGGTTGCACCGCGCGATGAAGTCACCGCCTGCTGGGCATTGGGCGGCGGATTTGACTACATACTTCAGGTCACAACCAAGGACGTCGACACATACCAGCGCTTCATAGACGAGTTGCTCCGCGACGACCTCGGTCTTGCGCGCTACTTCACCTATATTGTGACATCGACGGTCAAGTCGAACATGCCGTCTTTTGCCATCCTTGATGGCGCCCAGAAGAAATGACCTCTTTCGACGACTGATTTCAGAGAGATCGTCTGCCAAAGGGCCCACAATCAGAAACACCCACCGGGTCTTTCCACGCTAGCAAGGCGCCATCCTTGATCCAGGAGTTGCGCCCATGCTCGCAGAAACTGACCAAATACATGCTCCAACGGTTGAACTGTCCGATGCAGCACTTCTCAAGCACTTCGCTTATGTCGGAAACCAGTGGGTTGCCGGCAGTGGCCGCGAGGCGTTTCGCGTCACCGACCCAGCCACAGGCCATTTGGTGGGCCATGTCGCGGCGCTGGACGCTGAGGACAGCGCCAGGGCAGTAGACGTCGCACATCAATCTTTCGCCACGTGGGCAAAGTCGTTGCCGCAAGACAGAGCGCGGATGTTGCGCAAATGGCATGACCTGATTGTTGCGCACCGAGAAGACCTCGCGCAGATCATGACGGCTGAGCAAGGCAAGCCGATCTCAGAAGCGCGCGGCGAAATCGACTATGCCGCGTCATTCGTCGAATTCTACGCCGAAGAAACACGCAGGCCCAACATCGAAGGCGTCACGTCGCATCTGAACACGGCAGAAGTCGAGCTGTGGCGCGAGCCGGTTGGCGTGGCGGCTCTGATCACACCCTGGAATTTTCCCTGCGCCATGATTACGCGCAAGGCGGCGGCAGCCATCGCTGCCGGGTGTACCGTCCTCGTCCATCCCTCAAAGGAAACACCGTTTTCCGCGCTGGCACTCGCCGAGCTTGCGGACCGCGCAGGCATTCCAAAGGGGGTGTTCAATGTTGTGACAGGCGACCCGGGTATCGTGGTCGAACCGTGGCTGATTGATCCCCGTGTGCGCGCACTGTCCTTTACCGGCTCCACCGAGATTGGGCGGATGCTGTATGCCCGGTCGGCGGGGACGGTAAAGCGGCTGGTTCTCGAACTTGGCGGTCACGCGCCGTTCGTCGTTTTCGAAGATGCCGATCTGGACGTTGCTGTCAGGGAGGCTGTCAAAGCAAAGTTCGCCACAACCGGGCAGGACTGTCTCGGCGCCAACCGGTTTCTTGTTGCTCGACCGGTCTATGAGACGTTCGTTGAGCGTTTTGTGGACGCAACAGCAGCCCTGTCCATCGATGCAGGGATCAAAGACCCTGATCTCGGCCCGCTCATGAACGCGGGGGCTGTCGCCAAACAAATCGAACAGGTTGAAGACGCTGTCGCCTTGGGCGCCAAGTGCGTGCAAGGGGGGCAGGTATCAGCCAAAGGGCCTCTGTTCTTTGAGCCCACAGTCCTTATCGATGTGCCGACAGACTCGAAGATTTTCCGTGAAGAAACATTCGGTCCCGTCGCCGCGATCGCGCCCTTCGATACGGAAGATGAGGCCATCGAGATCGCAAATGCCTCGGAATACGGGCTTGTCGCCTACGTCCACACGCAGGACCCACGCCGGATCTATCGAACCAGCCGGGCTTTGCAGTTCGGCATGGTCGCGGTCAATCGAACCAAGATCACGGGCGCACCGATCCCCTTCGGAGGTGTCAAGCAATCCGGGCTTGGGCGCGAGGGCGCGCGACAGGGGCTCGAGGCCTTCACAGAGATAAAATACGTCTGCCGCGACTGGGCGTGAAAGCACGCAAGGACCAAGAACATGCTGACAAATGATCAACTGGCCGCGTGGGACCGCGACAGCTTCTTTCACCCCTCAACGCATCTGGCCAACCATGCGCGCGGCGACACGCCGTCCCGCGTCATCAAAGGCGGCGACGGGGTTTTCATTGAAGACCGCGACGGCAAACGTCTGCTAGACGCGTTCGCCGGGCTCTATTGTGTCAACGTCGGATACGGCCGCCAGGAAATCGCTGAAGCGATCGCGGCGCAGGCCAAAGAGTTGGCCTACTACCATGCCTATGTCGGCCACGGCACCGAGGCGTCGATCACGCTCGCGAAGATGATCCTGGATCGCGCGCCGGATCATATGTCCAAGGTATACTTTGGATTGGGTGGCTCTGACGCCAATGAGACCAACGTCAAACTCATCTGGTATTACAACAACATCCTGGGCCGCCCTGAGAAAAAGAAGATCATCAGCCGATGGCGCGGGTATCACGGCTCGGGCCTGATGACCGGGTCCCTCACCGGGCTCGAACTCTTCCACAAGAAATTCGACCTACCGCTGACCCAGGTCGTTCATACAGAAGCACCGTACTACCTCAGGCGTCCTGACGCCGACATGAGCGAGGCCGCGTTCTCGGACTGGTGTGCGGAGCAACTGGACGCGCTTATTCTTGCTGAAGGCCCGGACACCATAGCCGCATTCATTGGTGAACCCATACTGGGTACCGGCGGGATTGTTCCGCCGCCAGAGGGCTATTGGACTGCAATCCAAAACGTGTTGACGAAATACGACATTTTACTCATCGCGGATGAAGTGGTGACCGGATTTGGTCGGCTTGGCAGCATGTTCGGCTCGACCCACTATGGAATGCATCCGGATATCATCACGATCGCAAAGGGACTGACGTCCGCCTACGCACCTTTGTCCGGTTCGATAGTCTCGGAGAACATGTGGTCTGTCCTCGAACAGGGGACAGACGAAAACGGTCCTATCGGCCACGGATGGACCTACTCTGCTCATCCGATTTGTGCCGCCGCCGGAATCGCCAACCTGGACGTGATCGACAAGCTGGGGCTCGTAGCCAACGCAGGTGACACGGGCGCATACCTGAATGCCGCTATGCATCAGGCCTTCGATGGTCATCCCAACGTCGCGGAAATTCGCGGGGATGGCATGCTCTGCGCCATCGAATTTGCTCGTGATCCCAAGTCTCGGTCGTTCTTCGATCCCGGCAAGGGCATCGGGGCCAAGGTCGCTGCCGCGCTACTTGGCGAAGGCGTCATAGCAAGAGCCATGCCGCAAGGCGACATACTGGGGTTCGCTCCGCCTCTCTGCCTGACGCGTGAAGAGGCAGACCTGATCGTGACTGCGACGCGTCGCGCTGTTGCTTCGACGGATTTCGGCTAGTTTCCCGGATCCGGATTATCGGCAGTTCGACGGCCAATTTGCGTCGCCGAGAGACGAAACGGAATGTATCACTGCCTCGGCACCCTTTCGGCCGTGGCGGTGATACATGTTCATTGGAACTTATCGGTCCTTTTGGACCGTATGAGGCCAACTTTCGGACGCTCAGCAAGGCAGTGCTCCGGGGCTTTCAGGGCTTCTGGGCATGCCTGTGGATTGCCACCGCCAAAAAACTGCACGGACATTGCCTGGTGAAGGACATTGCCTGGTGAAACGGTGCCATCTGGAGGCGATTGCCAAGACGGCATTGCGCTTCTAAAAAATATATTTTATCGTGAATTGAAGATGTTTCCGTCAAACAGGGGAGGCTTGGCCGCTTGAGGATGAACCGACGGCTGGGGAAGGAGCCAATACCGATGTCAAACGGATCATGACTTTTTGCGCAGCGCTCGATGGCGGCAAAGGTCAATGGACGGGTTGCCCGCAAATGCGCGTTGATCACGGCATCGCTTTGCCTGGCGTTTTGGTTCACGGCACCTGACGCCAAACGCAACACTCTTTGAAACCAAGCTTGGAAAACGTCCCGATGGCACGCCCCAACTTCCTTTACATCATGACCGACCAGCACCGCTTTGACTGGCTATCCCTTGCTGGCCATCCGGTTGTGAAGACCCCCAATATCGATGCCATCGCCAAAGGCGGGACGGTGTTTCGGAACTTCTTCGTGGCCAACCCGGTCTGCATGCCCAACCGCGCGGCGTTGCTGACCGGGCGGTACACATCCGTGAATTCGGTTCGGATCAATGGGATCCCGTTGAGCCTGCGCGCCAACACGTTCACCAAACGGCTTCTGAGCGATGGCTATGATACGGTCGCCATCGGCAAGATGCATCAGCAGACCATGGCGCCGCGCCCTCTGCCGAACGCAACGCAGGAGTACACCCGGCCGGAGCTGGAAGCCAAGCCGCATTACAGCGACGGGGATTACCAACTAGAGACCTTCGAAAACTGGACGCCGGGGGGCGCGAACCGGTGGCAGCTGCCCTACTACGGGTTCAAGGAGGTCGATCTCGTGACGCTCCACGGTGACGCCTGCGAAGGGCACTATGGCAATTGGCTGCGCGAGACGGCACCCGATGCCGAGGGTCGCAGACGGCCCCCCAACCAGCTGCCGCACGACTATACTTGTCCGCAGGCGGTGCGCACGGGGCTGACCGAGGAGGAGTACCACACCAGCTATATCGGGCGCGCCGCAATGGAGTACCTGAAAGATCCCGCGCGCCAGAACGCGCCCTTCTTTGCATTTGTGTCCTTCCCTGATCCCCATCATCCGTTCAACCCGCCAGGCAGGTATTGGGACATGTACGATCCCGATGACTTTGACGTTCCAGACAACTTCGAGACGGAAACCGAGATCCCAATCGTCACCTGGCTCAAAGAGGTTCAGGGCACCAAGCGTGAACTTCATATGGGGCCAAACCCGGTCACGCGCCGTGAGGTGCAGGAGGCGAAGGCGCTGACGGCAGGGATGATCACGATGATCGACGATCAGGTTGGCGAGATGCTCGGCGCCTTGCGCGCGGCGGGGCTGGCGGACAACACGATCGTGGCTTTCAACTCCGATCACGGAGAGCTCATGGGCGACCACGGGCTGCTCTTCAAGGGTCCGCTGCACTATGATCCGGTGATCCATGTGCCGATGATTTGGAACGACCCGCGCCAGACGCAGGCGGCAGAGACGACAGAAATGGCCAGCACGGTTGATATCGCGGCGACAATACTGGCAGCGGCGGGTGTTGAACCCTATCACGGCCTGCAAGGCGTTGATCTGGCCGCCGCGATGCAAGGGGGTGGCACAGGGCGGGGGGCCGTGCTGATCGAGGACGAATACCATGACGCGCTGTGCTATTCCAAACCGCCGCGGGTCCGCACCATCCGCACAGACAGATATCGCATGTCCATCGTGATCGGAGAGCCGGGCGGTGAGCTTTACGACCTGCACGCCGATCCGGGTGAGGTCACGAACCTCTTTGATGTGCCGGAGTTTGCCCCGCTGCGAGGGGAACTTGCCTTGCAACTCGCCGATCTGATGGGCCGGGTGGTGGACACAAGCCCCCGTCAATTGACCGAGGCCTAGCCCAAGGCATAGCCCGCGGTCAGCTGGCCACCCGGCGGGCCATGATCTTGCGCATGATCTCCGGTGTGCCGCCCCCCATCATCGGGAAATAACTGTCGCGCAGATAGCGCTGCGCGGGAAACTCGTTCATCAGCCCCCACCCGCCGTAGATTGTCACGCCGTCATGGGCGACCTCGCGCCCGAGCTCGCTGGCCACCATCTTGGCCATGGCGGCTTCAACGGTGATATCCTCGCCCCGGTCCGCCTTCTTGGCCGCCTCATAGGTGTGCAACGCAGCGGTCTGCACTTTGGTGTACATGTCCACCAGGCGAAACTCGATGGCTTGGAACTGGTTGATTGGTTGCCCAAATTGCTCACGCTCCCGGGCGTAGGCCCGCGCGCTTTCATACGCCGCGCGCATGTTCCCAAGCGCCAAGGCCGCAGTGTAGATCCGATCGAGCGTCAGTGAGCGATAGGCATTTCGAAACCCATTTCCGCTCTCGCTCGACAGCATGCAATGATCGGGGACAAACATGTCATCAAAGGCCAGCGCGGCGGTATCCTTGGAATGCACCGACATCTTGTCGAGCCGGCCAGAGACGCTGAACCCCTCAGACTTGGTATCGACGACGAACAGCTCCAACCCCTTGGCGCCCAGGCTCAGATCGGTCGACGCGACCACAGTGATGAAATCTGCCACCGACCCCTGCGATGTGAAAACCTTGGAGCCGTTCAGCCGCCAGCCCCCGTCCACCTTGGTGGCCTTGGTGCGCAGGGAGGCGGCGTCAGACCCGGCGTTTGGCTCGGTGATGGCAAAGGCGCAGATCTTTTCGCCGGTCAGGGCGGGGGCCAAGAACTCTTCGCGCAACTGGTCATTGCCCCATTCATAAATCGTGTGCGTCGCCGTAGAGCCTTGCATGCAAATCCAGGCCGCGAACCCGACGGACGCGCGCGAGATTTCCTCGCACAGAATGGCAAAACACAGGTTGGGGTTTTCCAACCCGCTGCCGCCAATATTCTCTGGGTACATCGTGCCGATATAGCCCAAGTCCCCCAGCTCCTTGGCCAACTCGCGAGGAAAAACGCCGGCCTCGTCGATCTCGCGGGCCTGGGGGATCAGCCGCTCATCCACCCATTTGGCGATATAGCTGCGGAAGTCTTCGGCTTCTTCAATGCGGGAGTCGAGCATGTCTTTACCCCTGTTTCACCTTGTTCATTTTCATTTCGAGAAATTCACGCAGCCGGGCCTTGGCCTCGGGACTGTCCTGGGCGATGCCTGCCATCAGCAATTCAGTGAACAGGCCGGTCGTCGGGTCGATATCGGCAATCCGGGGCAGGGCCTGGATAATGCCAAAGTTTGAAATCTCACCGTTCTTCGCAACGGCGGCGGCCAGTTCCAGTGCCTTGTCCACGCCTGCGTCTTCCTCGACCAGGTATTGCGAAAATCGCAGCTCGGTATGGGCATCTGCGGCGTTAAAGACGCGGCCCGTCAGCATCATGTCCATCACGACAGCCGTGCCGATCAGGCGGGGCAGGCGCACTGTCCCACCAGAGCCAAGGAAGATGCCGCGTGTGCCTTCGGGCAAGGCGTAGAACGCCGTAGGCTCCGCCACCCGGATATGGGCCGATGCCGCAAGTTCAAATCCGCCTCCGATCACAGCGCCTTTGAGTACGGCAATCACGGGCACCCGGGCAAACTGGATCGTGTTGTTCAGCCCCTGCCCGATCACGGAGGTCTGCATGCCTTCAAATGTTGTGGTTTCCCGCAGCTCGTTCAGGTCCAGCCCGGCACAAAAGTGATCCCCGATTCCGTGCAGAACCACCGCTTTGATCCCATCGGGAATGTGCGAAAACGCCTTGTCGAGACCAAGTACGATCTCGTCGCTCAACGCGTTGCGCTTTTTGGGCCGGTTGAGCGCGATGAGGCCAATCTCTCCGCGCTGTTCCACGGTAATGCAATCCGGGAGGTCGATGGGCCAGGCCGTTCCTGTCATGACATCATCCTTTCTGAGGCCGCGTGGCGTCGGATCGGGCCTGTTGGTTCAGAACCGAGACCAGCTCAGAGTTGCGCCAGGCCGCCCAGTCTTCGAACCCGGCCCCCTGGTTCAGTTCGGTTGCGGCTTCGGTCAGCTTTGCCTTCGTCGCCTGATCGAGCGACAGATCCGTGCTGGGCGTCCACCACTCCTGCATCGCGGGGCCCGCGTGATCGAGGATGCCGCCCATGCCGCCGGGCCCGCCCGCCATTCCGACAGTGTGCAGCCCGCCTTGCAGCAGCCAGCGCGGCGCCAACCCGTAGCGCACAGCAGCGTCGATATCCTCGGCATTGGCCACACCGTCGACCAGACAGGCTATGGCCTCGCGTACCAGCGCAAACTGCAAGCGGTTGACCATATGACCGGCGCGTTCGGCGTGGATGGTGATGGGCCGCTTTCCCAGGTGCCGCAGGAAGGCACAGGTCCAGTCGACAATGTCCGCGTCGGTATGCGCACCCGGCACCACCTCGATCAGCGGGATCAGGTGGCTGGGGTTGAAGGGATGAGCGACGAGCACGCGGCCTGGAAACTGGCAGTCTGCCTGCATGGCCGAGGGGGGAAGGCCGCCCGCGCTGGACAAGATCGGCACATGCGGGCCGGCGACCTCCGCCGCGCTGATCACCTGTTTTTTCAGCGCGAGGTTTTCCAGCACAGCCTCGATCACCACATCCGCGCCCGATGCGGTGCCGGCGATATCGGTGTGAAACGCGAGATTGTCCAAGGGTGGCGCGTCCAGCTGACTAAATCCCAGCGCCTGAATGGACGGCCAGGCGCCGGTGATCAGAGCCTGCGTCTTGGCCTCTGCCGCCGCTCCGGGATCATAGGCGTGCACGGTGATGCCGCGCGCCAGGAGCAGGGCTGCCCAACCTGCGCCAACGCTGCCCATACCGAGGATCGCCACCCGGGCGACCGTCTCCGGGGCAACACGCGTCATTTCAGGTTTATCGCATAGTCAAAGGCCGGGCGGGCCGCGATGCGTGCGATATAGGCCTGCAGGTTGGGCATGTCATCGCCCACGGGCACCGACAGATTGGCCATGAAACAGGCGTGGCCCAGCATGATATCCGCGCCGGAAAAGTCGCCGACGATGTAATCCTTGCCGTCCAGGGCCATGTCGATGGGCCCGAGCGCCTTGACCAACAGACGCAGCGCCTTGTTCAGCGCGTCCTCGCTGCGCCGCTCCGGAGGAAGCAAGACCGTCTGCACGACAATCTCGTTGATCGGCGGCATGACCATGCCTTCGACGTAGTGGAACCATTGCAGATAGTAGGGAAACTCCGGGGCATCGACGGCCGGTTTCAGAGTGCCCGGTGCGTGACGTTCGAGGATATAGTCGATGATGGCGCCCGACTCGAAAATCCGGGTGTCGCCATCCTCCAGAACCGGCACGCGGCCCAGCGGGTGGCGGGCCCGATGCTCGGGAGATTTCAGCCCTTCCTTGGAGAAGTCGAGCTTCACCAGATCGTAGGCGAGACCCAGTTCTTCGAGCAGCCAAACCACCCGCCCGGAGCGGGTCTTGTGGGTAAAGTAGAGCTTGAGCATCACGCGGCCCTCGGTCTGGGCAAACCAAGGATTTCGCGGGCCTCTGCGGGGGTGGCGGGCGCATAACCCATCTCATGCACTTGCCGCACGAGGCGCTCGACCAGCTGCAGATTGGTCGCAAGTTGCCCGCGCGCGTAGTACATGTTGTCTTCAAGACCCACCCGCACATGTCCGCCGAGCAGCAGCGCACCCATTGCCGCGGGCAATTGCGCCGGCCCGATACCGGAAACGGTGAACTCCGCGCCCCTGGGCAACATATCGTGCATGTGGGTCAGGGTTTTGAGCGACCATGGCATCGCGCCTTGGATCCCGTTCTGAACGCCCAGGACGAAGTTGAAGATGTAGGGCGGCTCGTCCAGCCCCTCTTTGATCAACGTCAGCGCATCCAGCATGTTGTGTGGGCCAAAACACTCCCACTCCGGCTTGATCCCGCGATCTTTCATCAGCTGTGCCAACTCGCGGCTTTGCGGCAAGGGGGTCGACATGTAGACCGTCTTGCCATCAGGCGTATAGGTCGCGGCGGTCACGGGATCATGGGTGCAGATCTCGGCCCCCGCTTCGACTCCGCGGATCCGTTCGGCCCAGGTCATGGCCAAATCGCCGTCGGGCAGCATGTGGACCATATCGCCTGTGGGCCCGCCCCCGGTGGAGTTGTTGATGATGATGTCGCATTTGGAGCGGATGCGCGCGTTGATGTCCTTGTAGATTTCTTCACTGCAGGTGGCGGTGTCGTCTTCGCGGCGGGCATGGACGGCCACGACACTGGCGCCCGCCTCATAGCATTTGACCACATCGTCCGCGATTTCCTGTGGCTGCGTTGGCAGGTCGGGGTTCATGTCCTTGGTGCCAAGGCCGCCGGTTGGCGCAATGGTGATGATGACTTTGTTCGACATGGGGCGCACTCCTTTAGGTGGCAGGCACGGGCTTGCGGGGAACGCCCAGCAGGTCGCGCGCCTCGTCGGGCGTCGCGGGTTCCAGGCCCATTTCGCGCACCTGGCGCACCAGGCGTTCGATCAGTTGCAGGTTTGTCGCCAGTTCACCGCGCGAATAGTACATGTTGTCTTCCAGACCGACGCGCACATGCCCGCCCGCGATCAACGCACCCATGGCTGCGGGCAGTTGTGCGGGGCCAATGCCCGAGACCGTGAAGATTGAGCCGTCGGGCAGTTCATCCATCATTTGAGTGAGGATTTTGGGCGTGAAGGGCAGGGCGCCCTGAAAGCCCTTGTGCGCACCGAGCACGAAGTTGAAGATGTAGGGTGGCTCGTCCAGCCCTTCTTTGATCAGCCGGATCGGGTCGATCAGATGGCCAAGATTAAAACACTCCCATTCGGGTTTGACCCCCCGCTCCTTCATCATGACAGCCAGTTCGCGGGACCGCGCATAGGGCGTCATCACATAGACGTTCTTGCCGTTGAACCCGGCGACGATCGAATGGGCGTCGTGGGTGCAGATCTCGGCGCCGCCCTCCACGCCCTTGATCCGCTCTTCCCAAATGATCTCAAGGTCACCGTCGGGAAGTTCGCGGACCATATCGCCGCTGACCCCGCCACCCGTGGAGTTATTGACGATGATGTCGCATTGCGCCCGGATCCGGGTGTTGATGTCCCTGTAAATATCCGGATCACAGGTCGCCTGCCCGTCGGGGCGCCGCGAATGTACCGCCACGACCGAGGCGCCGGCTTCGGCGCAGCGCGCGACGTCATCGGCGATTTCCTGCGGCTGCACGGGCAAGTCGGGGTTCATCTCCTTTGTCCCCATACCGCCAGTCGGTGCGACCGTGATAATGACTTTCCCCTGGGCCATGGCTCCCCCCTTTCTCAATTTTCCAGAATGTTGCGCAGGTCGGACAGATCGCCTGCCCGGATGCGTCCGTCTTCGATGACAAACAGGGCGCGGGTTTCGCATCCCTTGAACACGGTTCGCTCCCTGACCTGGCCTTCGTAGCGCAGCGTGAAGCGACGCCTGTCCCAATCGATCTCGCTCAGCGCGATGCTCAGATCATCGCCGTCGGTGACGGGGACGTGAAAATCGCTCTGCGCCGACACGAGGCCAATGCCCTTGGCGCCCAGCGTCTTGCAAAGCGTTCCATGACCGCCCGCCTTGTCTGCCAGGAACCCATGAAACGTGGCGTCGAGCCACGCAAAAAAGTTGGGGTAAAAGACCAGACCTGCCGGGTCGCAATCACCAAAGCTGACGCGGAAGGTCGCGCTGTGGATCGTCATGTCCCGGCATCCGGTTGTTTGCCGGGAACCGCGTTTGCGAAGGCGGGCAGGGCCTGGCACGCCTCGTAGACACGGGTCACGTGTGGGAAGGGTGACAGATCCAGCCCGAAGCGGTCAGCCGAAAAGACCTGAGGCACGAGGCAGATGTCCGCCAGCCCGGGGGTTGCGCCAAAGGCGAAGTCCGCGCCATGGTCGGTCTTGGCCAGAAACGCGTCGCAGGCCGACAGCCCATCGCCGATCCACCGCTGACACCAGGCGTCCTTGGCGTCTTGATCGGCGTCGAACTCATCACCAAGGTATTGCAGGACGCGCAGGTTTTGCAGCGGGTGGATATCGCAGGCGATGATCTGCGCAAAGGCGCGTACCTGTGCCTTCAGGTTCACGTCATCTGGCAAAAGCGGCGGCTTGGGATAGGTCTCGTCCAGCCATTCGATGATGGACAGGGACTGGGTCAGGGCAAATGCGCCGTCCTGCACCGTCGGCAACAGCCGTTGCGGGTTCAGGGCTACATAGTCGGGCGCGTTTTGCTCTCCGCCATTGCGCCGCAAATGGACAGAGGTGAACCCGGGTGAAATCCCTTTGAGGTTGAAGGCAATCCGACATCGGTAAGACGAAGAGCTTCGGAAGTATCCGTGAAACTGGATCATGCGGCCGGCGCGATGGTCAGGTCTATCGGGTCAAGCGTGTCAATGCCGCCGGTGATCTTGCTGCCGGCTACCACGGGACCGACGCCTGCGGGCGTTCCGGTCATGATCATGTCGCCGGGGGAAAGGTGATAAAATGTGCTGAGGTGTTCGACCACCTCGACGCAGCTCCAGACCAACTCACGCAGGGTGGCGTCCTGCTTGATCACGCCATCAACTGCCAGGTGGATGCGCTGATCTGCAACATCGCCGAACTCGGCCGCCTTTGTCAGGGGCGCGAAGACGGCGCTGTCCTCAACATCCTTGCCCAGGCACCACGGGCGACCTTTGTCCTTGCCGTCCTGCTGCCGGTCACGGCGGGTCATGTCCAGCCCGCAGCCATAGGCATAGATCGCCGCCGCGGCCTCCTCGGCGGTGGCCCGAAAAACCGGTGCGCCAATGGCGACCGTCAGCTCCATCTCGTAGTGAAAGTTGGCGGTGCCGGGCGGGTAGGGTACAGTTGCCCCGCTGGCGACGGCATGGGCGGCGGATTTGGTGAAATACCACGGTGCTTCGCGGTCCACTTCGGCGCCCATTTCAGCGGCATGGGCGGCATAGTTGCGGCCAACGCAGAAAACACGGTGGACGGGGTATGCGGCCGTTTCCCCGTGCACGGCGAGCGCGAAGACCTTGCCGGGGTCAAACAGGTAGTCGCTCATCTGGGGCGTTCCTCATAGTAGCCGATTTTCTGTTGCAATGGCTTGTCGTGAATGCGGATGAAAAAGCTGTCTTCCTCCGCCTCGTGGGTCACATGGGCAAAGACAGGGATCGTGAAGGTGTCTTTCGCCGACCACTCAAACGTCACGCCATCGATCTTCGAACGCCCCTTGCCGCCCACGATATGGATGGCCGAGGAGGCGGAGCGCAGGGGCGGCTCGTCCGTTTGACCAGCCGCCAGCATCGAGGCCGTGAAGCCCATTGTGGGCAGGACATCCTCGCCGGTTTCCGGGTTCACATAGTCCAACTCCGCCGGTCCTCCGTCACCGTATCTCGAGAGCGACCGCAAGGCAGCTTCGGTCCGTGCCCACGGGTAGCGCGCCATCGGATAGCGGCGTCTGGAGGCGCCGGTTTTGCGGGTTGGGGCAAGCCCGGCGGCGAGATACTCAACCTCGCTGGCATCGGGGCGATTGCGCTGTGTCTGGAGCGGACCCTCGACGGCATAAGAGCCTTCGAGATAGACAAAGAGCGGCAGGTCCAGTGCATCGAGCCAAATCACAGGATCCTCGCCACTGTGGCCGTGGTCGTGCCATTCACCACCCGGCGTCAGAACCAGATCGCCTTCCTCCATGGGAAGCTTTTCGCCATCGACCACCGTATAGCCGCCGGTGCCTTCGACGATCATCCGCACCGCGGACGGGGTGTGGACATGGGCCGGGGCCGTTTCGCCCGGCAACAACAATTGCATGCCCAGATAGATGGACGATGTCGCCTGCATCGCGCCAGCACCGCGCCCGGGATCGGACAGGACCAGAACGCGCCGTTCGGCCTTTTCAACTGGCGTCAGGTCCCCGGCCTGCAGCAGCAGCGGGCGCAAAGCCTCGTAGTTCCAGTATCCGGGGCGCGTCACCGGATTGGGGGCGTCATGGGGCAGCACGTTGCGCATCATCGGCCAAAGCGGCGCCACTCCGGCGGCGGTCAAGGCGTCGCGATACGCCTGCGGAAGATCTTCAAGTGTGCCCAGTTGCTCTGACATGATGCGATCCTCTGCGCCTTAGTCGGTCTTGGCGAAGGGGATGCCCGCGGTATCAAACACCGGCGGTGGCGGTGTGCCCCATTTGTTGATCCACTTGGCGGCCATGCCCGCGGACACGTCCCAGACGCTTGGCTCCCAATGGTCGATGTGCGCCATTTCGGTAGAATTCTCGACAAGGCAGCCATGGGGATCGAGGTAGTAGGTGAAAATATTGTCGCCCGCTCCATGGCGGCCGGGACCGTAGGCCATCGCCTCGTCCAGCACGTGCAAATTGTCGGCAATCCGCTGCAGATCATAGAGCGAGTTGTGATCGAACGCGTAGTGGTGAAAGCGCAACTCATCCGTGCCCAGCACAGCCACGCAGTGGTGATAGCCGTCCGCCGCGCGGTACCAATGCCCCACTTCGTCCGAGGTCTTGTCCGACAGTTCCATGCCCAGGACGCCTTCGAGAAATTCCTTGAAGGCCGCGATCTGCGGGGTCCAGAAGTTCACATGTTCAATGCGTTTTGGCCGCGCGCCACCGCCGCCAATGTAGCGCGCCGTCTGATTTGCCGCGATGGGGGTGTGAAGTTCGAAGACGGATCCGCCGGGCGCAACCAGCCGGAGGGCCCGGTCATAATGCGGCCCGATCGGCTGATCGCTCAGGATCTGCAGGCCGTCGGACTTGGCGCGTTCGTATATCGTATCAAGTGCTGCCGCGTTGATCACCTCAAGACCCATGGCAATCACTTCGCCATTGCCGGGCACATAGGTCACCTCGTGGTGGCGCTCATTCGAGGAGGTGTAGACCGTATCGCCGTCGCGATCCGTGACGCGCACGCCGGTGACGTCAGACAAGTGCTTTGCGGCTCCCTCAGGATCCGGGGACCCGATCACAACGTGACCCATTTGGCGAATTAGATTGCTCATGGTAGTCCTCATCAGGCGTTTCGCGCCACCCCGTACGACAGGCCGGCGCGCAGCGATTGGACCCGAAACACACGGTGTTTACGGCTCCTGAATGTTATTGATCGCAGGCTAGTAAAAAATATATTTTTTGTAAAGAAAATCTTTTCTGGAAAAACCTGCCGAGTTATTTATTCTGATGGAGGGAGGTATCGACGAAGCGAACTACAGGTAACAAGACATGACCGCCAAAAGCCAAACTGAAGTCACCTACGAGTTTCTGCGCTCTGAAGTTCTCAATGGATTGTACGAACCGGGCTCTAAGCTCAAGATCGACGCGGTCCGCGCCCAGTGTAATGCCAGTCCCGGTGCCGTGCGCGAGGCCCTGTCGCGGCTGACCAGCGACGGCCTGGTGGTTGCCCTTCCTCAACGTGGCTTCATCGTTACGCCGATATCGGCCGAAGACCTCGCAGACCTCACAAAAGTCCGGATCGAAATCGAGACGCGCTGTCTCACCGATGCGATCAAGTTTGGGGATATCACTTGGGAGGGGCGCATCCAGGACACCCTGCACCAGCTCAAAGGCACACCCCTTCAGCGGCCAGATGGCACTCAGGGCGTCAACCGAGAATGGTCCCGCGTCCACGCCGCGTTTCATGATGCATTGATTGACGCCTGTGGCAGCAAATGGTGGCTGAACCTGCGCGACCGGATGTTCACGCAGGCCGAACGGTATCGCCGGCTCCTGGCGACCACGACCGGGAAGCCACGCGATTTGCTGAGTGAACACGCAGCCATTGCGCACGCAACGCTGGACCGCGACGTAGACGCGGCTTGCCGCCTGCTGCGAGATCATCTGCAGGCAACCGCCGACCACCTGCTGGCCTCTGAGGCTCTGTCCTACCCGGACGTGGCCGCGATGGAAGACCAATAAAAACTTATTATTCACAAAAATATATTTTTCTTGATTTCGCGATCCGATCGTCGGAATATGCCATCAAAGTGTGGTGCCACCGGACTCCTGCCCGGACAGGTGACCCGCAGATTGCCGCCGGACGTCGCGGCGCATATTGAGGAAAGCCATCATGTCGGTGTCTGAGCGGATCAAGAAGGACGTGCTTGATAAACTGGTGGGCGACATCAACGCGCGTCTAACCAACAAATCCACCAATCGGGTGATTGGCGATGTGGCCGCCGGTGAACCCCGGTTCGAACTCTATCACGGGTCGCTGTCGCTGTGTTCCTTCAAATGCCGCACAACCCTGGCAGAAGCCGGGGTGGCGTACACCAGCCACGCCGTCTCGATCATGCCAAGCGGCAAGGCAATCCCGCTGAACTACCGGCCTGAATACGTGCGCCTGCGTCTCAAGGGACAGGAAAGCCCGCAATTTGTCAGTGGCTATTCCGGCGCCTCCGCTGTCGGGGTTGAAGGCTTTGATCCCTGCGTGGTGCCGACACTTGTGGACCACGGCGAAGGCCGCGTCATCATCGATTCCAAGGATATCTGTGCGTACATCGATGCTCAGACAGGCCATGCCCTTATTCCGCCGCTGCAGGCAGATGAGGTGAACCGGCACGTGGATCTGGTCGACCAGGCCCCGCATGTCGCGCTGCTCTACGGGGCTGATCCCGCAGGTGACCGGCGCCCGGCAGGATTGGCATCCAGCCTGATGGGTGTGCATGGCAGGAAGGTGCGCGCGCTCAACGCAGTGATTGCGCATATTGGCGATGGCGAGCCCGCGCTTCTTGCTGCCTACACAGCCAAGATCGCCAAAGAGACCGCCGCTGGCGAATTCATTGCCACGCCCGCGCAGATGGCAACCGCTATAGACAACGCCCGCGCCCATGTCGGGGACCTGCAGGCGCACCTTTCGGCGCAAAGCTCAGACTGGGTCTGCGGCGACAGCTACACGATGGCCGATATCGTCTGGACGATCAGCCTCTACCGTCTGATGTGGCTGGGCTACGGCGACTTCTGGGCCGCCGACACCGGAAACGACAAGGTAGCGGACTATTACGCGCGGGCCATTGAACGGCCGTCGTTCAAAAGCGCCGTGCGTGACTGGAAGTATGCGCATGGGCCGTCGGACCATTTGCCCGACACATCCGGCGGCGGCTACAAGGCTGGGTTTTTGCTTCATATGCTGACGGCGAACCCGACCCTTGAGGCCATGTTTGGCTCAGATATCAAGATGCCAAAACACTGAAATAAAACGAGGTTCAAGGCCCCCAGGGTCGATACGGAGGTCCCATGCGACTGGTAACCTACACAAAAGACGGCGCGACCTGCATCGGCGCGATCAAAGACGGCGCGATCGTGGATTTCAGCGGCGCAAACGGAAGCCTGCCTGCGGACATGTTGACCCTGTTGCAGGGCGGGGACGCCTTGCTGGAGACAGCCCGGGCCCTTGTGGAAGAAACGGAGGCCACGATCCCGCTGGACGAGGTGACCTTGCAAAGCCCGATCCCGAACCCTCCGCGCGTGCTTGCGGTGGGGATCAACTACATGGACCATTTCCTGGAAATCCCCGAAGAGGTGCGCACCGCCAAGGGACTAACGGCGCCCAAGGTGCCGGTGGTCTTCAACAAGCAAACGGAGTCCGTGACGGGCCCCTATGCGCCCGTAATGGCGCCGCCGGAATCCGCGCAGCTTGACTACGAGGCTGAGTTGGCCGTCGTGATTGGCCGAACCTGCCGGAGGGTCAGTGCCGAGGATGCGCATAAGGTGATCATGGGCTACACCATCCTGAACGATGTATCCGTGCGCGACTGGCAATTGGCCTCAATGACGATGACCATGGGCAAGTCCTGGGATAGCCATTGCCCGATGGGCCCCGCACTCGTCACCGCAGACGAGGTGACGGATCCGCAGAACCTGCAGGTGCGCCTGACCGTCGATGGCGAAGAACAGCAGAACTTCAACACCGGTGAGATGATCTTCAATATTGCCCAGCAGATCGAATACCTCTCGACCGCCTGCACGCTGCTGCCCGGAGATGTGATTGCCACAGGCACCTCGGCCGGGGTCGCGCTGTTTCGGGAAGGTCAGCCCTGGCTTACAGCCGGGCAGACGGTCCGCGTTGAAATCGAAGGTCTCGGCCACATCGAAAACCAGATCGAGACTGATCCTGGCATCAGCTTCATCCAGTAGGATCCAAAATGGCAGATTTGAAACTCTATTTCTTCCCACGCGCTTGCTCTGGGGTCACGATGACTGCGCTGGCAATGGCCGGGAAGGACTATGACAGCGAGTTGATCAACATCTTCACCGGTGCACAGAAGTCGCCGGAGTACCTGAAGGTAAACCGCAATGGAAAAGTGCCTGCGCTGATGATCGACGGGGAACCGGTGACCGAGAATGCCGCGATCCTGATGACCCTGGCGGAGATGTTTCCGGACGCCGGTATCCTGCCCAAGGCCGACACGACAGTCGAACGGGCGCAACAGCGCGGCGATCTTGTGTGGTGTTCGGCGATGATGCATCCACTGGCGCGTCAGATGCGCATGCCCATACGATTCACCAACGATGACACGTCGCTGGAAGGTGTCAAATCGCTGGGTCAAACGAACCTCAAAGCTGCGTTGCAGGATGTCGAGGCCCGGGTTGCAGATGGCAAATGGTTCTATGGCGATCAACCCTCGATCATCGATGTCTATTTGCGGTGGATCCTGGGTGTGGCGATCTCGGCCGGCTTCCCGATTGACGAATTCCCGGCCGTTGCCGATCTGCTCAAGCGCGTCGAAGCCCTGCCCGCCTACCGGGAGGCCAAGGCCCGCGAGACGCAGGCTGCAGAGGCTGCGGACATCAAATTCCCGACATAGGGGGCAGCCATGGGTTTATTGGTCGAGGGCGTTTGGACCGAGGCAAAGGCGCCCGGGGATCCCGAAGACACGCCGTTGCAGAACTGGATCACGCCCGATGGCGCACCGGGTCCCACGGGCCATGGCGGCTATCGCGCGGAGCCCGGGCGCTACCGGTTGTATGTGTCCTATGGCTGTCCC
Source organism: Pseudomonadota bacterium (assembly GCA_039179965.1). Classification (GTDB taxonomy): domain Bacteria; phylum Pseudomonadota; class Alphaproteobacteria; order Rhodobacterales; family Rhodobacteraceae; genus Marinibacterium. The sequence continues at coordinate 5,136 of JBCDEC010000033.1, read as the reverse complement.
TTTTCGCACCGCGTGTTGATGGCGCGTGCGCTTCTTGGCCTCGAGGACGTAATCGCAACCACCGATGTGATCGAGGTCAAGCGTGACAATGGGTGGGAGATTGCCGCCGGCGCAGATCCTGTCTTTGGCGCGACGCGGTTGCACGAGGTTATCGCTGCCGCGGAACCCGGTGTGACGGGGCGCGCTGCGGTGCCGATCCTGGTGGACGAAAAGACCCGCAGCATGGTTTCAGTCAGCTCGCAGGACATCGTGGCGATGCTGTCCGCGGCCTTTGCCGGCGCCAATACCCCGGACCTGATGCCCGGCGCGCTGGAGTCGGAGATCAAGGACCTGAACCAGTGGATCACCGATCACATCAATATTGCCGTCTACAAGACCGGTCTCGCCCCCAACCAGACCGTGTACGAACAGCAGGCGCACGCGCTCTTTGACTCGCTTGACAGGATGGAGGCGCGGCTCAGCGGCCAGCCCTATCTGCACGGGGAGCATCTGACCGCCAGTGATCTTTGGCTTTTCGCAACGCTCATCCGCCTTGATACGGTCTATGGCCCGCTCTTCAAGTGTACCATGAGGCGCGGGCCGGAGTTTCCGCACCTCTGGGGCTTCGTGCGCAGAATGTGGGCCCGGCCGGCGATCGTCCGCACGGTGGATTTTGAGCGGATGAAGCAGCATTACTTCCTCAGTCTGATCCACACGCCCATGGGCGTGTTCGAACTCAACCCATCGGGCCTGGTGCCCCTGGGTCCGGACCTTGGCCTGGATCGCACGAGCTAGGCGACCGCCCTTACCGCCCTTCCGCGCCCGCGAAATCGGGTTTGCGTTTTTCCAAAAACGCCGTGACGCCTTCGCGCGGGCCAACGGTGCCGAGCACATCCACCAGCGTGGTCTGCTCCAGATCCAGCTGTGCATCCAGCGCATTTGCCTTGGCGGAGACCAGCAGCTTTTTCATCTCGGCCTGGGAATGCGACGGGCCGCGCGCGAGCTTGACGGCCAGCTTGGTCGCTTCCGTCTCGGCCTCGCCCTTGGCCACGATGCGGTTGATGACACCATGACTTAGCAAGGCCTCTGCGGTGATCGGGCTGCCAAAGAGGCACATTTCGGACGCCAATGCGTGCGGCAGCGCCCGAGACAGGAACCAGGACAGGCCGCCATCCACCGTCGCGCCGATCTTGATATGTGCCGCCAGAAAGCTCGCGCCTTCGTCGGCAACAATCAGATCACAGGCGAGCATCGTCGACAGGCCACCTCCTGCCGCGCCCCCGTTGACGGCGGCGATCACCGGCTTGGGGCAGGCGCGAATGGCCCGGATCGACTTCTGCAAGGAAGAAATCAATCGCTCCCGTTCGGCATGCCCGCCTTCGACCGCGCCCTTGAGCATCGAGAGGTCTCCGCCCGCGCTGAAATACCCGCCACGGCCTGTGAAAATCACCGACGTGATCCGATCCTCGGCCGCCGCCTTGTCGAGCGCTTCGTGCTGGGCCGCGTGATACTCAAGCGTCAGCGTGTTCAGCCGCTCGGGCGTGTTGATATAGACCACCAGATGGTCGCCCTTGTCTTCGATGCCAAGTGTGTCGCTCATCGCTCATCCAATCAGTGGAAGGTGCCCCTCGGGCGGGACGGTTTCTGCCAATTTCCACCAAACTCGCATAAAAATATTTTTTTACAATAAAAATAGTTTATGATCGGGCGCAGGGCCTTTGCTGTACCGCCGTGGCCGACGTCTGAACAAAGGATCTCTCATGCGCGACGCTGTGATTGTCTCGACCGCCCGTACGCCGATCGGCAAGGCCTATCGCGGAGCCTTCAACGCAACCCAGCCGCAATCGCTTGGCGCTCATGCCGTGCAGCATGCGGTCGCCCGCGCCGGGGTAGAGCCCGGTGAGGTGGATGATCTGGTGCTGGGCACTGCGTTTCAGGAGCGCCGGGCCAGTTTCAACCAGGCACGGCAAGTGGGGCTCAAGGCCGGATTGCCTGAAACGACATCTGGCCAGACCCTGGACCGGCAATGCGCCAGCGGACTGATGGCCATCGCCACGGCCGCCAAACAAGTCGTGGTGGATTGCATGGATGTCGTGGTAGCGGGCGGTTGTGAAAGCGTCAGCCTGGTTCAGGACCGCGAGTGGAAGATTTTCCCAGACCCCGATCTGATGTCTTCGACACCGTTGCTGTATATGCCGATGCTTGAAACGGCCGAGGTGGTGGCGGAGCGCTACGGCATCTCCCGCGACGCTCAGGATGAATATGCGCTGGCCTCCCAAACCCGGACGGCGGCGGCGCAGGACAGCGGTGCCTTTGACGCTGAAATTGTGCCCATGTCAGCGGTGATGAAGGTCAAGGATCGCGAGACGGGCGACGTCAGCACGCAAGAGATCACGCTGGAGCGCGACGAATGCAACCGGCCCGGCACGACGCTGGCCTCTCTGGAGGCGCTTGATCCGGTATGGTCCGGCGGCCATGCGATTGCCGAAGGCACCTGCGTGACCGCAGGCAACGCCAGCCAATTGTCGGACGGGGCCTCTGCCGTGGTTCTCATGGACGCCAAGCTCGCAGAGACGCGCGGTGCAGATCCCTTGGGCCGCTATGTCGGCATGGCCGTTGCCGGCGTTTCCCCTGATGAGATGGGCATCGGGCCGGCACTTGCGGTGCCCAAGCTGCTCAAGCGCTTCAATCTGACAATGGACGATATTGGCCTGTGGGAGCTGAACGAAGCCTTTGCGGTACAGGTGCTGTATTGCCGCGACCAGCTTGGCATCCCGGACGCGCTGTTGAACGTCAATGGCGGGGCGATCTCGATCGGGCACCCCTACGGCATGTCAGGCGCGCGGATGACGGGCCATGCCTTGATCGAAGGCAAGCGGCGCGGCGCGAAGTACGTCGTCGTCACAATGTGCATTGGCGGTGGCATGGGCGCTGCCGGGTTGTTTGAGGTGCTTTGAGATGGATCCGGTCAAGGTTTCACTCTTCGATCAGGTCGCCACCATTGGCCTAAACAATCCGCCCGTGAACGCCATGAGCCTTGGTCTGCGGCGTGCTCTGGTGGCTGCATTGAGCGAGCTTGACGCCAACCCGGACGTCAAAGCCATCGGGATCTATGGCATCGGCAAGGGCTTTAGCGCTGGTGCGGACATCACGGAGTTTGACGCCGCGCAAGAACCGCCGCTGCCGCCTGACGTGACCAGCGCCATCGCCGGAACTGAAACGCCAACCGTCGCCATTTTGCACGGCCCGACACTGGGCGGAGGGTTTGAGATGGGCCTGGCCGCCGGGACGCGCGTGGCGCTGTCTGGTGCCAAGCTTGGGACCCCGGAGGTGCATATTGGTCTGATCCCCGGTGCCGGCGGCTGCGTGCGCTCGGCGCATCTGGTTGGGATTGAAGCGGCGATTGATCTGGTGACGACCGGGCGTCAGATTGGACCGGAAGAGGCGCTCAGGATTGGGTTCATCGATCGCATTGATGACGGTGATCCGGCCGAGGTCGCGCAGGGTGCCGCCCGGGATGTTCTGGCCGGCGCATTGCCCGCCCGACGGCCGCCTGAGACCCCGTTGCCCCCCGCCCCGGATGTGATTGAAGCGGCGAGGGAGGCCTTGAAGGCGCGCGCGCCCCTGCTTTACGCGCCCTTCAAAGCGCTGGATGCCGTTGCCGGCGCAACCCTGCCGCCTGAGGACGCGCTCGCCAATGAGGCGCGGCTGTTCATGGACTGCCTGCGGAACCCGCAAAGCGCGGCATTGATCCATGCCTTCGGCGCAGAGCGGGCCGTTTGGAAGATTCCGGAAGCCGGATCGGCGCCCCGCGACGTTGGTGCGGTCGGTGTGGTTGGCGGTGGCACCATGGGCAGCGGCATCGCAACCGCCGCCCTGTTGTCGGGTCTGCGCGTGACCTTGGTGGAACAAACAGCGGAGGGTCAGGCGCGGGCCAAAGCGACCATTGTCAGGAACCTCGGCGGTGCGCTGAAGCGCGGCAAGATTACCGAGGCGCAGATGCGCGAGCTCAGCGACGAGACGCTGACGTTGTCAGGTACGCTGACCAGCCTGAACGATGCCGATCTGATCATCGAGGCGGTGTTTGAAGACATGGCCGTGAAATCTGCGATCTTCGCCGAGCTCGACACGATTGCCAAACCCGGCGCCGTCTTGGCCAGCAACACCTCGGCGCTCAATCTCAACGACATTGCGGCGGCGACGAACAGGCCGCAGGACGTGATCGGGCTCCACTTCTTTTCGCCTGCCCATGTAATGAAGCTGCTCGAGGTTGCCGTCGGCGACAAGACCGCTGCGGACACCACCTCGACCGGATTTGCCCTGGCACGCCGCTTGCGCAAGATCCCGGTGCGTTCCGGTGTATGCGACGGCTTTATCGGCAACCGCATCCTGTTTCGCTACCTCACCGTTGCGGATGACCTCGTCCTGCAAGGGGCGGCGCCCCATGCGGTTGATCAGGCAATGGAAGCGCTTGGTTTTGCCTTGGGACCCTTTGCGGTCAACGACATGGCAGGGCTCGACATCAGCCTGGCGACACGCGCACCCAAAGACGGTCTGGAGGCGCGCATGGCGGCGCAAGGCTGGCTCGGGCGCAAATCGGGCAAGGGGTATTATGTCTATGAAGGACGCAGCAGCACCCCCAACCCTGACGTTTTGGACATGCTCGACACGCTTCGCGCGGAGCGTCAGATGACCGGGCGCACCTTTAGCGGGTCAGAGATCAGCGACCACATCCTGACTGCGATGATTGCCGAGGCGATGGACGTTCTGGAGGAAGGCATTGCGCTGCGCCCGGTGGATATCGATGCGGTGTTTCTCTTTGGCTATGGGTTTCCCCGGCAGCTCGGCGGACCCATGCATTATGCCGATCATATCGGAGCGGCCGAACTGGTGGACCGGATAGAAACCTACCAGACTGAAAACGCTGCGTTTTGGCGGGTGCCGCCTTTGCTGCGCAAGCATGCCATGTCGGGTGAAAAGATAGCCAAGCTGAACCGTTAGCGCCGCGACCGTGGGGCACGCCTGTCATGGGCGTGGAGCCCAAACGCAAGCATCAAAAAATCTACTTTTATTTTCATAAAATATATTTTTATTGCCACAGCTCGGCCTTTGTGGTCGAGTGAAGGAAAACGAATCCAACGCGGGACAGGCCTGCAT
>JBCDEC010000032.1:0-25386 GCA_039179965.1 Pseudomonadota bacterium | reverse complement strand
CGGGCGCGCCAATCTCGCCCCGGAAGATGCCGTCAAGCAGGCCGACGACCTGTTGGCCAATGGCCTCGGCGCCGACATTGACGGTCGTCAGGCGCGGGTTCGCCACTTTGGCCACTTCAAACAGTCCAAAACCCGTGATCGCCAGATCATCCGGCACCCTGAGACCCATCCGCTCCACGGCGCTCAGACATCCAAAGGCCACCGGGTCAGAGACGCAGACCAGGGCGTCATAGTCCGCCACCGCGCGGCCCATTGCGTCGATCACCGCGTGGCCATGGCGCATGGACACAGGTGCAGGCCCGGCATCGATGCGGGCAACCTCGGGCAGGCCCAGCTCCCTGGCGCGATGTTCGACACCGGCCCGGCGGACCGCACCGCGTGTGTCCGCTCCCTCGGAGGCCCCCACAAAAGCCAGTTTGCGCCGTCCTGTCCGTGCAAGATGGTCTACGATCGGCGCCACCGCGGACATGTTGGAAAAGCCAACCACATGACCCAGCGGATCGGGCGGCAAATCCCACATCTCCACCACCGGCAAACCGCGATTTTGCACCATCGCCCGGGTCGCCTCCGTGTGATGTCCGCCAGTCAGGACCAGCGCCTCGGGGTTGCGCGCGAGCAGTTGGCGCACCAGCTCCTCTTCGCGGTCGACCCGGTAGTTCGTGCTGCCAAGCAGGATCTGCAGGCCCGCCGCGCCCAGCCCGTTGGTCAGCGCGCGAAAGGTTTCCGCGAAATTGGCGTTGTTGACCGACGGCAGCGCGACGGCGACAAATCCGCTCTTTTGCGTGCGAAAGGCCTGGGCTGTGCTGTCATAGACGTAGCCCAGATCCTGCGCCATCTTGCGCACTTTCTCCCTAGTCCTGACGCTGACGGTCTCATCATCGCGCAGGGCCCGGCTGACGGTCATCGGGGACATCCCGACCGCCTTGGCCACATCGCGCATGGTCACCCGCTCGCCCATGGCCGTCAGTCGATGAATTCGTGCCGTTCGGTGACGTGGTGATGAATGCGCCCGTCAAAGTATTGCGCGACGATTTCACCCGTGACCTCTTTGGACTGATAGCGAAAGGGGCTGTCGAGCGCTGCCGTCATCACGTCCAGATCCGGGTAACTGATCGCCAGGATGAGCGGGAACTCGGGCGCGCCCTCGTCGCGGTCGTCGCTGAACATCACACGCACATCCGAAGCGCCGGGAAACTGGCGCCAGAGCGGCACAAGACGCTCCAGAACGGCGGCGCGAAAGGCAGCAACATCATCGGCCTTCACATGGCCTTCGAACAATGCAAATCGGGTGATCATGAGTGTATCTCCTCTTTGGCGCCCCTGAAGAATTCCATCACCGCGGCCTGGTCTTCACCGCCAAGACCGGCGGCTGTGAGCATGCGGTGGATTTCAGCGCACATGGCTGTCATGGGCATCGATGTGCCGGTTGTCCGGGCCAGGTCGTTCACCGCATTGAGGTCTTTGACCATGTTGTCGATGCGGCCCGTGCGCCGGTAATCCTTGGTGGCAAAACGCGGCAGGTATTCCTGCAAAAGCGCTGAATCCGCACGCCCGCCCTTGAGGGCCTGCGGGATCTTTTCCGCATCCACCCCGGCGTCGAGCGCCAATTGCGTGGCCTCGGCCACGGCCAGAAAGCCCAGACCACAGAGCACCTGATTGATCAGCTTGGTGGTCTGACCCGCGCCGGACGGGCCCATATGGGTGTAATTGGATGCCACATACTTCAGCACCTGATGGGCCCGCTCGACATCCGCTGTTGCCCCGCCGGCCATCAGGGTCAGTTCCCCGACAAGCGCCTTGGGCGCGCCGCCCGAGAGCGGGCTGTCCACCCAGGCCAGGCCTTTTTCCCGGGCCATGTCGGCCAGTCTGCGCGTGGCTTCAGGATCGATCGATGACATGTCGATGATCAGTGTGCCCGGCCGCGCGCCGTCGGCAACGCCACCGCCGCCAAAGGCGGCCAGTTCAACGATGCGCGCAGAGTTCAGGCTTGTGATCACAAAATCCGCCGCCTGAGCCGCCGCGGACGCAGAGGGTGCCGCCTGGGCCCCCTTGTCGACCAAAGCGGCCACGCGCTCCGCGTCCAGATCAAAGACATGAAGTGTGTTTCCGGTCTCCAATAGCCGGGCCCCTATGGCACCGCCCATGGCACCTGCGCCGATCAAGGCAATGGTTTCACTCATAATTTCTCTCCCTGATCTGGCTGCCTACAGTGACGCCGTGATCCCGCCATCGACAAAGAGCGTATGGCCATTCACGAAACTCGACGCGTCCGATGACAGGAATACAGCCGCGCCGACCAGCTCTTTGACATGGCCCCAACGACCCGCGGGGGTGCGTTTTTCAAGCCAGGCCGAAAACTCGGGGTCGGCAACGAGGGCCGCGTTCAGCGGGGTGTCGAAATAGCCCGGCGCAATGGCGTTGCATTGCAACCCGTACTTGGCCCAGTCGGTCGCCATGCCCTTGGTGAGGTTGCCGACCGCCCCCTTGGTCGCCGTGTAAGGCGCGATACTGGGCCGTGCGAGCGCCGTCTGGACCGAGGCAATGTTGATAATCTTGCCCGCGCCCCGCTCGATCATGTGCCGCGCAACGGCCTGCCCGACATGGAAGACACTGGCGACGTTGGTCTGCAACAACCGCTCGAACGCGTCGGCGGGGAAATCCTGCAGCTCGGTTCGAAATTGCATCCCGGCGTTGTTGATCAGGATGTCGAGCGCACCGGTTTTCGCCTCGAACCCATCGACCGCAACACGCACCGCGTCATGGTCCGTCGCATCAAAGGCCAGGGTATGGACAGTCGCCCCTTCCGCACTCAGGGCCTCGGCGGCCTGAGCAAGCTTGGCAGTGTCGCGTCCGTTCAGTACGATCTCGGCACCGGCCTCGGCGAGGCCCTGGGCAAGGGCGTAACCAATCCCCTGCGACGAACCGGTGATCAAGGCGCGACGGCCAGTCAAAGCAAAGAGGTCAGACATTCCATTCTCCGGATCTGTGGTCAGCAAACCGCCACGCAGATCAAATGACCGCAAAACGACGATTGACGGGATATCGATGTTACCGATACCATGGTACCGATAACACCCGCTGTCAACAAGAGAGACGCCATGAGCAAGCCTATTATCCTGCAAATCGGTCCCTACCCGGACTGGGATCAGGACCCGCTGGACGCGGCATTTGACATGAAGCGGTTCTTTGAGGCCGAAGACAAGGCGGCCTGTCTTGCCGAACACGGACCACAAGTGCGCGCCATTGCCACGCGCGGCGACCGTGGCGCATCGCGTGAGATCATTGAGGCCTGCCCGGCGCTTGAGGTCATTTCGGTTTACGGCGTCGGTTTTGATGCCGTCGACCTGGAGGCCTGCCGGGAGAAGGGTGTGAAGGTGACCAATACGCCAGATGTCCTGACTGAAGATGTGGCCGATCTGGGCGTCGCGATGATGCTCTGCCAGTCCCGCGGGATGATCGGGGCGGAACGCTGGGTTCGCGACGGAAGCTGGGCGGCACGGGGCGGCTATCCGCTGCAACGCCGGGTCTTTGGCCGCAAGGCCGGGATTCTCGGGCTCGGGCGAATCGGATTTGAGGTCGGCAAGCGTCTCGCCGGCTTTAACATGGACATCGCCTACAGCGATCTGAGGGCCAAGGACTATGCGCCCGACTGGACATTCATTGCCGATCCCAAGGCGTTGGCGGAGCACGCGGATTTTCTGTTTGTCACCCTCGCCGCCTCGGCCGAAACCCATCATATCGTGGATCGCGCGGTGATCGACGCTGTCGGCCCTGAGGGCATGATCATCAACATCTCGCGCGCCGCCAATATCGATGAAGAGGCGCTGATATCCGCTTTGCAGGCGGGCACCTTGGGCGATGCAGCCCTTGATGTGTTCAAGGGCGAGCCAAATCTGGATGCCCGGTATCTGGATCTGGACAATGTCTTGCTGCAGCCACACCACGCGTCAGGGACTGTTGAAACCCGCAAGGCGATGGGACAATTGATGCGGGATAATCTGACCGCCCATTTCGCGGGACGTCCGCTGCTGACGCCCGTCAACTGACCCATCAGAAAGAGGTCTGCCATGAAAGTTGTTGTCGCCCACGAGGCCAAGGATCTGCGGATAGAAACCCGTGACATGCCCGCGCCCGGGCCCGCTCAGGTGCTGGTCAAAATGGCGGCCGGCGGCATCTGCGGCTCGGATCTGCACTACTACAATCATGGTGGGTTCGGCGCTATCCGCCTCAAGGAGCCGATGATCCTGGGGCACGAGGTGGCCGGGCACATCGAAGCTCTGGGCGCCGGTGTATCGGGCCTGACGCCCGGCGATCTGGTCGCGGTCTCTCCCTCCCGCCCCTGTCAGGTTTGCCGGTATTGTGTGATCGGCGCGCAGCAGCATTGCCTCAACATGCGGTTCTACGGCTCGGCGATGCCATTTCCACATATCCAGGGCGCATTTCGGGAATACCTCGTGGCCGATGTTGCGCAATGTGCGCCCGCTGGCGCGCTGTCGACCAGCGAGGCCGCCATGGCGGAACCGCTTGCGGTCGTTCTTCACGCCGCCCGTCAGGCGGGTGACCTGATGGGCCAACGGGTGCTGGTGACCGGCTGCGGTCCCATTGGCCTGCTGGCGGTTCTGGTGGCGCGCGCCGCAGGTGCCGTGGAAATCGTGGCAACCGACATCGCTGCGTTCACGCTGGCCAAGGCATGCGCGGTCGGCGCCGATCAAGGCATCAATATTGCCGCAGACACCGGCGGTCTCGACGCCTTCGCCAGCGAAAAGGGGCATTTTGACGTGCTCTTTGAATGTTCGGGCGTCGCGTCGGCGCTGGGTGGCGCAATCCCTGCCATGCGACCGCGCGCCACCGTGGTGCAACTTGGCCTGGGCGGAGACATGACCTTGCCCGTGCAGGCCATGACCGCGAAGGAGCTGCTTTTCAAAGGCTCCTTCCGGTTCCACGCAGAGTTCTTCACAGCCGTCGAGATGATGCGCAGTGGCCGGCTTGATGTGACACCGCTGATCACCCATCGCATCCCGATGGATCGCGCTCAGGAGGCTTTTGAACTGGCCTCCGACCGTTCGCAGGCGATCAAGGTCAATCTGACCTTCTAGCTCCCACGCCCCTTGCCTGTACGCTCGGGCCTTTGGCAGGCCCGGGTACGCTGCTGCGGGCCTTGCGCACAGTGGCTCGGGCGAAAGATCACAGGCCTGGTTCCGGTACTTTGTGAAAAAGTGGACCTGTGCGGGCGCGTGGGCCCGGGGTAGTGTCCGGCCACACTCGGGAGTCCCTTATGTCCGCCGTCCGTCCTACCCGCCTCTCTGTCAACCTCAACGCCATTGCGTATCTGAGGAACCGACGCGATGTGCCCTGGCCCGATCTGGTTACCATTGCGCGCGATGTCATGCAGGCGGGCGCTTTTGGTCTGACAGTTCATCCGCGCCCGGATGAGCGCCACATCCGGCGCGGGGATGTCTTTGACCTTGCAGAGTTTTTGCAAGCGGAATTTCCACAGGCCGAGTTCAACATCGAAGGCTATCCCACCGACGATTTCATGCGGCTCCTGGAAGAGGTGCGGCCCGATCAGGCCACGTTGGTACCGGACGCTCCGGGTCAATCAACTTCGGACCATGGGTGGGCCTTCGATCAGGATTCCGGCATGCTGGCACCGATCCTGGCGGATATCGCCACTATGGGGTTGCGCAGCAGTGTGTTCGTCGACCCCAACCTGTCAAGCATCGAGGCCGCACAGGCTTTGCCGACGGACCGGGTTGAGCTTTACACTGGCCCCTTCGGCGCCGCGCGTAATGTCGAGGATCGCAACCGGCATCTGGCAGACCTCGCGGCCGCGGCCGCCGCAACAAAGCAGTCGGGCAAGGCAGTCGGGCGCACCCGCCCGCTTGGCGTGAACGCCGGTCATGATCTGTCCCAGGAGAACCTGCCGCATCTATTGCGCCATGTGTCGCCGCTCGATGAATTGTCGATCGGTCATGCGCTGATGAGCGATGCCATGCGGGTCGGGTATTCGGCGGCCGTTGCGCGATACCTTGAGGTGATCGATACCCACTCGGCGGCGACATCAGACCCCACGCCACAGACGGCCTGAGGCCCTCAGGCGTCACCCCGTTTCGGCAACCGGCGCTTCTGATACCCGGTTTTCGATTGCTCAAAGCCGGCGCGTTCGTAAAACGCCAGCGTGCTCGGGCGTCGGGAGCCGGTCATCAGCATCACCTTGTAGCAGCCCTGCTCCCAGCTCCGCGCGCTGGCGGCATCCAGCATCGCTTGGCCGTGTCCGCGACCTCGGTGGTCGCTATGGGTCACCACATTTTCGATCAGCCCGTAGGGTCGCCCGCCCCTGGTCAGGTTTGGCACGACGATCAGCGTGCAGGACGATACAAGCGCACCCGCACACCAGCCGCAGAGAATGACATTGCCGTTCGAGGTCTGAAAACGGTCGAAAATCCGCTGCGCCTCGGCCGGGTCAATCGGATCGTCGTTTGGGTTTAAATGCTGATAGAGCGCGAGAAGCTCTGGCAGATCACCAGACGTGGCCTCTGTGATGGTCAATTCGAATTCGGCCATGGACTGAAAGTCTCTTGCAGCGCCCCGACATCCGCAGGATCTGCCTTCGATATTGCACTCGCCGCAGTATGCCTGCAAACTGGCCCTTATGCAAAGCCAGTTTTCACCCTGATGACCGAACCACTCGAAATTGCCGCGCTCTACGAAAAGTTTGCGCCAACGGGGGCAGGCAAAGCCATGGCCCTGCGCATCGCCGTCCGCCAAGCCGTGCGTCAGGCGCTGTTGCGGCCCATGGACGAATTGCCGTCGACCCGACAGGCCGCCAAGGCCCTTTCCATGTCGCGCAATTCGGTGATCGAGGCCTATGATGGCTTGACCGCCGAAGGCGTGATTCAGACGCGGCGCGGGGCGCGCCCCAGGGTCTGCGCCCTGCCCGGCGCACCGGGTCAGACGCTGACGGACATGGCCGACATTCCGCTCTCGCAGCGCGGTCGGACTCTAAGCGCCCCACACCGCGCCGGCTATCACCTCGGCGAGGTCGAAGCGTTGGCCCCCGGGCTGCCAGACCCTGCACTGTTTCCCCAGGATGCCTGGGCCACGGCGCTGCGCCGTGCGGCGCGACAACAGCGCGGCGATCAGGACATGTACGCGGCGTTTGAGGGTCTGCCCGATCTGCGCGAGGCGCTGACCCTGTTCCTGCGCCGGCATCGCGGTGTCACCGTTGATCCCGATCAGATCATTGTCACACCGGGCACGCAGAGTGCGCTGGCGCTCATGGCTGATCTGGTCTCCGACCCCGGAGACGAGGTCTGGATGGAGGACCCGGGCTATGCCGGTGGCCGGGCGATCTTTGAGGCGCGCGGCCTGCAGTGCCGCCCGCTGCCCGACCCGCTCAGCCCGGGTGGGGTCGCGGGTGATCCGAGGATTCTCTACGCGACACCTTCGACGCAATATCCCACCGGCACCCGGATGAAACTCAACCGCCGGCTCGACATCCTTGCGCTGGCGGAAGCACGGCAGTCCATTGTTTTCGAAGATGACTACGACGGTGATTTTGTATGGCGAGGCACCAATGTCCCGCCGATCTTTTCGCTCGACAAGACCGGGGCGGTCGTGCTCATCGGAACCGTTTCAAAAAGCCTGATGCCGGGGCTGCGTCTGGGATGGATCCTTGTGCCCAAGGCCCTGATCGAGCCGGTCCGCGAAGCCCATCGCGCCCTGGGCTATTGCGTCAACGTCCAGGTTCAGGCGGCACTTGCCGATTTCATCCGGTCAGGCCAATTCGCCCGGCATCTGCGCCGTTCGGCCAAGACCTATCAACAGCGCATGGACAGCCTGACCACAGCGCTGCGCGCGCAATTGGGCAACCACGTTGAAATCTCCTTCCCGGACGGTGGCCTGCAAACGCTGGTGCGCATCGATGCCGATCTCGATGACCGGGCATTGAGCGAGACGCTTTGGCATCAGGGCTTTCAGGTTTTACCGCTCTCACGGCTTTGCATTGAAAGCCCCGCGCGTGGCCTGGTTGTGGGCTTTGCCCGCGCCGATGACGCCAAATCGGAGCGCTTTGCCAGGGCCCTCGCCCAGGCATTGGACGAAGCCCGGCCGGTGACGTGCACCTGATGCCCCCATGATCAAGCCGTTTTCCCCGCAAAAAGCGTCGATAAACGGAACAAGTTACTGGATTTGAAACGGCTTCCCACGTCAAACTGACCATCAGGAGAACGATGGGAGGACGAAATGCTAGACACCACTTTAGTGGACAAGACCCAAGGCTTTCTCGATTGCTTTGGCGCAGCTTTGGAGAACGGCGACATCGACGGCGCCACCAGCTTGTTTCAGGACGATTGCTACTGGCGCGATCTGGTGAGCTTTACGTGGAATATAAAAACCGTCGAGGGCAAGGATCAGGTGGCCGACATGCTGCGCCACCAGCTGGCCACCACAAAGCCAAGCGGTTGGGCCGTGGCCGAGGGCGAAGTGCCCACGGAGGACGGCGGCATCACAACAGCCTGGATCACATTCGAAACGGAAGTGGCACGGGGATTCGGTCTGATCCGGCTCAAGGACGGGCTGATCTGGACATTGCTGACCACGATGGTCGAACTGAAGGGTCATGAAGAGCCCCACGGCGATCACCGTCCGATGGGCGCCAAACACGGCGCAGGCAAGAACCGCACGACCTGGCTGGAGGAGCGCCAGAAGGAAGCGGCCGAACTTGGCTATGCCACTCAGCCCTATTGCGTCATCGTCGGCGGCGGTCAGGGCGGGATCGCCCTTGGGGCGCGGCTGCGGCAATTGGGCGTGCCAACGATAATCGTGGAGCGCAACGAGCGTCCCGGTGACAGCTGGCGCAAGCGCTACAAGTCGCTCTGCCTTCATGACCCGGTCTGGTACGACCACCTGCCCTACATGAAATTCCCTGAGAACTGGCCGGTCTTTTCGCCCAAGGACAAGATCGGCGACTGGCTCGAGATGTACACCAAGGTGATGGAGCTCAACTATTGGACCCACACCACGGCGAAATCCGCAACCTATGACGAGGCCACCAAGGAATGGACGCTCGTGGTGGATCGCGACGGCGAAGAGGTGGTGCTAAAGCCCAAGCAACTGGTGATGGCCACCGGGATGTCGGGCAAGGCCAATATGCCGAGCTTCCCGGGCATGGAAAAGTTCAAGGGCGACCAGCACCATTCCTCTCAGCATCCCGGACCGGATGCCTACAAGGGCAAGAAGGCCGTGGTCGTGGGCTCCAACAACTCGGCGCATGACATCTGCGCGGCCCTCTGGGAGAACGACGTCGACGTGACCATGCTCCAGCGCTCGTCCACGCATATCGTGCGCTCGGATACGCTGATGGAGATCGGGCTTGGCGATCTCTATTCGGAACGGGCCGTGGCCGCCGGGGTCACGACCGAAAAGGCCGATCTCATCTTTGCCTCCCTGCCCTACGGAATTCTGCACGAATTCCAGATCCCCGCCTATGCGGCGATGAAAGAGCAGGACAAGGACTTCTACGACGGGCTGGAAAAGGCCGGCTTCTGGCTCGACTGGGGAGACGACGAGTCTGGGCTGTTCATGAAGTATCTCCGGCGCGGCTCAGGCTATTACATCGATATTGGCGCAAGCCAGTTGATCATCGATGGCAAGGTCAAGCTGAAGCGCGGACAGGTGGTCGAGGTCGATGAGACAGGCGTGATCCTCGATGACGGCAGCCATCTGGACGCCGACGTGATCATCTATGCCACAGGCTACAAGTCGATGAACGGCTGGCTGGCCGATCTTGCCGGACAGGACATGGCTGACAAGGTGGGCAAGGTCTGGGGTCTGGGATCCGACACCACCAAGGATCCGGGTCCCTGGGAAGGCGAGCAACGCAATATGTGGAAACCCACCCAGCAGGACGCGCTATGGTTCCACGGCGGCAACCTACACCAGTCGCGTCACTATTCGCAGTTCCTGTCGCTGCAGATCAAAGCGCGGATGGAAGGTATCGACACCCCTGTCTACGCTTTGCAGGAGGTGTATCACCTCGCGTGACGCCCCTTGCGGGCCGGGTTTACCCGGCCCGTGCCCAGCGCCGGATCATGTGTGGCCTCAGATCCGCAGAACGAGGACCGAGACCTTGGCATAGCGCGCCACACGCGCCGCGTTGGGTCCGATGATCCGATCCGCGAGATCGGGCTTGTGTGCGCCCACGATGATCAGATCGGCCTCACAGGCCTCCGCGGTTTGCAGGATCTCTTCGTAGGCCGAGCCAATCTTGACAATCGACTGGACCTTGTGATCGGCGAGCATCTCTTTTTCCAGCCGATGCAGCGCTTCAAGTGCCGCCTGAGCGGCCTCTTTCAGGGTGCCCTCCTGGAAGAACGACCCGACGAAGGACATGCCATAGTCCGGCAACACGGTCATAATTGAGATCGCGGCGCCCTGTTGTGCCGCAATCTTCGCTGTTTCCGCCAGCAACAGTCTCGCGTCGTCCTCATGGGTCAGATCGATTGCGCATAGGATGTGTGTGCTCATGCCGGAACCTCCTCTATCGGCTTGCGACGACGCTGCAGCAGGACGATCAGGCCGACAAGCATCAGCGCGGGAATGTAGAAAATCTCCTTGGGCGGACGGTCGGAAGGCACCTCCAGCTCGACAACCTCCCAATCCCAATCGATCCCCAGTTGCTCGGCCGGTCCGCCGAAACTGAGGTTGTCTACAAAGATCTTCCCATCCTCGTCGCGGAACTCAATCCCCGCCCCGTCGAGCAATCGTGTCGCCCCGTCAGGCCCAGCCGTTCCAACAGGCAGTAGATAGCGCGCATCCACCGGATCGCCGTTGAGGTTCTCGCCTATCAACCGGATCCTGAGCGACGCGTCATCGGGCGCGGCTTGCGCCATGGAAAAGAGCTCCGTGCCCGCGCGCGTCTCGAACTCGGGCGCGAATTGATTGAGCAAAAATCCCGGCTGGAACAGCACAAAGGCCGCCGCCAGCAGCGCCGCGCTCTCATAGAGCCGCGATTTGACAAGGAAATAGTTCATCGTCCCGGCCGCAAAGAGCAGCATCGCGATCAGAGCCACGATAAAGACAAAGACCGCCTGCACCGGCCCGACATCGATCAGCAAAAGGTCGGTGTTGAAGATAAAGAGGAACGGCAAAAGTGCGGTCCGGATCGAATAGAAAAACGCCTGGAACCCGGTCTTGAGCGGATCGCCTTTTGAGATCGCGGCGGCCGCGAAACTCGCAAGCCCAACCGGCGGCGTCACATCCGCCATGATCCCAAAGTAAAAGACGAACATGTGCACCGCGACAAGCGGCACGATCAGCCCGGCCTGCGCGCCCAGTTCGACCACAACGCCCGCCATCAGCGAGGACACGACGATGTAGTTGGCCGTGGTCGGCAACCCCATGCCAAGGATGATCGAGATCACGGCCACAAAGAAGAGCATTGCCAGCAGGTTGCCGCCCGAGAGGAACTCCACGAACTCCGCCATCACCTGGCCAATGCCCGTCAGTGTCACGGCTCCCACGATGATGCCCGCCACGCCCATTGCGGCGGCCAGACCGATCATATTGCGCGCACCGGCAATCAGGCCCTCAGCAATGTCCGAAATCCCCTCGATGATCTTGTTGCCCACATTGCTTTGACCGCGGAAAAACGTCTTCAGCGGGTTCTGTGTGAGCAGAATGAAAAGCATCGCCATGGTCGACCAGAAGGCCGACAGCCCCGGAGATTTCCGCTCAATCATCAGCAGGTACATCAAGAGGAGGATCGGCATGATATAGTGAATGCCGGTCTTAAAGATCTCACTCACTGGAGGCAGGTTCTGCATGGAGTCCAGCGAGGTTTCCAGATCGGGTCCCTTTGCGGCAAAGCGCACTGCCGCCACATAGGCCACCAGCATCAGCACCAGGATCACCGACATCGCAGCGCCGCCAAAGACGTTGAAGATCAGATCCACAACCGCGCCTGTCAGAAACAGAAGGCCCCCGGCAATCACGATCGAAACCGCGATGATGAAAATTGCGCCCAGGATGAACTTGACCGGATGCATCCGGCTGGTGCCCTTCATGCCCATCTTCAGGGCTTCCAGATGCACGATGTAAACCAGAGCGACATAAGAAATCGCCGCTGGCACGATGGCGGTCTTGACGACCTCTACGTAAGAAATTCCGACATATTCGGTCATCAGGAACGCCACGGCGCCCATCACGGGCGGGGTCAGCACCCCGTTGATCGAGGATGAGACCTCAACCGCGCCGGCCTTGGTTGCCGGGAAGCCCACTTTCTTCATCAGCGGGATGGTGAAGGTCCCGGTCGTCACCACATTGGCAATGGAGGAGCCCGAGATCAGGCCTGTCGCGGCAGAGGCGATGACGGCCGCTTTCGCGGGCCCGCCTCGCAGGTGTCCCAACGCGGCAAAGGCCAGTTGCAGAAAGTAATTGCCCGCGCCCGCCTGATTGAGCAGCGCGCCAAAGAGCACGAAGAGGAAGACGAAGCCCGAGGATACGCCCAGGGCCACGCCAAAGACGCCCTCGGTCGTCAGCCACATATGGCTCATGGCTTTCTCGAAAGACGCGCCCTTCCACTGCACGACCTCCGGCAGGCCCGACCAGGAGCCAAAGAAAACATAGGCCAGGAAAAACAGCGCGACGGCCATCAGCGGGACGCCAAGCGAACGACGGGCGGCTTCCATCAAGAGGACGAGGCCCACACCGGCCATGATCAGATCCATGGTGTTGGGCGCGCCGGTGCGGTCCGCGACACCACGGTAGTCCCACCAGAGGTATGAGGCCGCAGCGGCCCCGACGAGCGCGACAATCCAGGTGACAATCGGAATGTGATGGCGTGGCGAGGACTTCAAGCCCGGGAAAGCGAGATAGGCCAGCAGCACCGCAAAGCCCAAATGAATCGCCCGCGTCTGCGTATCGTTCCAGACAAAACCCACAATGAAGGGCAGCGGCGAGGCGATCCAGAGCTGGTAGAGCGCCCAGCAGAGCGGCAGGACCCAAAGCGCCCGACGCCCGAAGAGATCGTCAGGCTTGCGCCCACCGGTATCGGAATCGGCAACGATATCCTCTAGCGCTGGGTCCGCGCCTGCGTCTTTTTGCGTGTCTGTCATGAAGGCCCCCGTCGATACAAATATCGGTATTTTTTTATGTTTTGGATCCTTGGCACGGCGGCGCAGTGCCCGGGACGAACTGGCAAACGAAAAAGCCCCCCGCTGTGGCGGGGGGCTTGGATCTTACATCAGACCGGCTTCTTTGAAGTATTTCTCGGCACCCGGATGCAGCGGTGCAGAGAGGCCGTCCTTGACCATTCCTTCCTTGGTCAAACGCCCGAATGCGGGGTGCAGCTTTTTGAAGTCATCGAAGTTCTCGAAGACGGCTTTCACCAGCACATACACGACGTCGTCAGGGGTCGCGGCATCGGTCACAAAGGTGGCCTTGGGACCCCAGGACGCGACATCGCTGTCGTTGCCCGGATAGAGACCACCGGGAATAGTCGCCGCGGCATAGGCCTTGTTGTCAGCCAGAACCTTGTCGGTGCCCGAGGTGGTCAGGTCAAGAATGGTAATGTCGCAGGTCGAGGTCGCTTCCATCGACGAGCCATTTGGCAGACCAGCCGCCCAGATCGCGGCGTCGAGCTTGCCGTCGCAAAGTGCGGCGGATTGCTCGGACGACTTCAGCTCTGCGGCGAGCGCGAAATCATCGGGGCTTACGCCAGCGGCGTCCATCAGAACGCCGGCCAGCACGCGGGTGCCCGAGCCGGGGTTGCCGATATTGACCCGCTTGCCCTTCATGTCGCCGACCGAAGTGATGCCCGAATCCGAGCGCACCATCACGTGCATGGGCTCCGGGTGGACCGAGAACACGGCCCGCAGATCACCATAGGGCTCATCGTTTTCAAAGGCGCGCACGCCTTCCATGGCGGCCGATTGAACGTCGGACTGCACAACACCGAAGTCCAGTTCGCCTTCGCGAATGGTGCGGGTGTTGTAGACCGATCCGCCGGTCGATTCGACCGAGCAGCGCACGCCATGTTCCTTGCGGTCCTTGTTCACCAGGCGGCAGATGGCACCTCCGGTGGGGTAGTACACACCCGTCACACCACCGGTTCCGATGGTGATAAAGGTCTGCTGCGCCTGTGCGACGCCACCGGCGGCGGCCAGTGCGACGGCGGCAACCGTCAACTTCATTTTCGCAAACATCGTTAACTCCCTAGTTGTTATTTGCGTGGTCTTCACGGTGTCCAGGTTTCCCCCAGAGTGTGAACTCGGGTCTCCGCTGCGCGGATCATCTCTTCTGCGTCCTCGCCCGACCGCGCCAGAAGCATTGTGATGATCGTTTCGATGAGCACAAGCGTTGCAACGTAGGATGAGAAAAATTGGGGGCTCAAAGTCGGGATCAGAAAGCTGTGGGCGGCAAATTCCAGGGCCGGAGACGCATGGTTGTCGGTAATGACAACAACAGGAATGCCCTTTTCATGCGCAGCCTTCAAGGCTGCAATCGTGCGGTGGGCATAGGGCGCCTTGGTGATGGCCAGAATCGCATCCGGCGGTCCCAGCCGCGCCAGCGTGCCCGCAAGCGACGCACCGTTGTGCCCGGCCACCATCCAATGCGCGTTGAACCAATGGGCCAGATACCCGACGTACTCGACGATCCCGGCAGAGCCCTGAGACCCCAACAGCAAGACATTGCGCGCCAGATCCAACGCCTCGACGGCGCGTTCCAGACGGTCGGGATTGATGTCCCGGTCCAGGGTTTCGATATTGGCCAGACAGGCCGCGGCCTGCCGGTGCAAATAGGCCCCTGCATCTGACGGACGGGCGGCAGCGCGCAACGATTGCGCGCGATCCGAGAAGCTGTCGACCTTGCGACCCATGGCCAGACGCGCGTCTTCGCGCAGTTCTTCATAGTCGCCATATCCCAGGGCGCGGGCCAGTCGCGAAAAGGTCGCCGGCGACACACCGCTGGTGGCGGCCAGCGAGCGGAGCGAACGGGTGGCGATGTCCACCGGGTTCTCCGCAACGTAATCCGCCGTCACCTGCAGCTTGCCGCTCAAACCGGCATAGGCGCGGCTGATACGCTCTTCAATCGTGGCCTTGTTGGACACGCAAACCCCCAATCATCACACTCCGCACCGTTTCAATTGTTTTTTCCATTGTCAACAAATGAAACGGATGTTTCAAATCAGATGTCCTATGGAGCTGCGAATCTCATGCCTTTGCCCAACCATGCATCCGTTGTTGTCATAGGCGGCGGGGTTATGGGGTGCTCGACCCTCTATCATCTGATGAAATCAGGGGCCGATGCCGTCCTGATCGAACGCAACAAGCTGACGTCCGGAACGACCTGGCATTCAGCGGCACAGGTGCGCGCACTGCGCTCGTCGCGCAACCTGACGCGGATGATCCAGTACTCGGTGGAGCTTTACAGCCAGCTGGAAGCGGAAACCGGACAATCCGTCGGCTGGATCCAGAAGGGGTCACTGTCGATTGCCACCAATCCCGACCGGTTGACCTTGATCCGCCGGCAAGAGGCACTGGCCAAGGCCTATGAGATCGAGGCACAATCGATTTCACCCGCCGAGGCGGCAGAGCGCTGGCCGTTGATGAACACCGAGGATGTGATCGGCGCCGTGTGGTCTCCCGAGGACGGACGGGTGTCGCCCTCCGATGTCTGCGCCGCCCTCGTGAAAGGCGCAAAGACCCTGGGTGCGAGGATCTTTGAAGACACCGGCGTGACCGGCATCCTTACGGAGAACGGCCGCGTGCGCGGGGTCGAAACCACGCAGGGCACCATAGCCTGTGACGCCATTGCCCTGTGCGGCGGGCTTTGGTCGCGTGAAATCGGGGCCATGGCCGGGGCCGAAGTGCCGCTTTGGCCCTGCGAACACTTCTACCTGCTCACCAAACCGGTCGAAGGTATTACCGGCAACATGCCGACGCTCAGCGATCACGACAACTACCTCTACATACGTGACGATTCCGGCGGGCTGCTGGTTGGATGTTTCGAACCCATGGGCAAGCCGGTTGCCCCCGGCGTGCTGGACGAGAGCTTTGCCTTTGGGCTGCTGCCCGAGGATTGGGACCACTTCGAGCCGATGATGCTCAATGCGCTCAAGCGCCTGCCCGCTTTGGAGACAGCGGAAGTGAAGATGCTGCTGAACGGGCCCGAAAGCTTCACGCCGGACGGCGCCTTCATGCTGGGGGAAACGGTGGAAACGCGCGGGCTTTTCTTGGGATGCGGCATGAACTCGATGGGCGTTGCCGCTGGCGGCGGCGCGGGTATGAACCTCGCGCATCTCATTGTGCATGGCCACACGGCCTATGACCTGTCCGAAGCCGAGGCCAAACGGTTTGCACCCGTCTTCAACTCGGTCGAACACCTCATGGCCCGTGCGCCGGAAATCCTGGGCACCCATTACGAGATCCCCTTCCCGGGACGGCAACTCACCACTGCGCGGGGCCTGCACTATCTGCCGCTGCATGATCGCTACACATCGGCGGGCGCATACTTTGGCCAGGTCTACGGATGGGAACGGCCACTCTGTTTTGGCGGCCCCGCCAATCCCGCTTTGACGTTTGGCCGCCCGGAATGGCACGACGCGGTCGGCGCCGAAGTGCGCGCGGCCCATGAGCACGCCGCGATCTTCGATGCCTCGCCGTTCGGGAAGATTGAAGTCAAGGGGCCGGACGCCGAAGCCTTCCTGCTCAAGGTGTGCGCCGGACACATGGGGCGAAAGCCCGGGTCGGTGATCTACACGGCCATGCTCAATGCGCGCGGCACCTTTGAAAGCGATTTGACCGCCCAGCGGATCGCCGAAGATCACTATCGGCTCTTTGTCGGTACCACCGCAATCAAACGCGATCTCGCCTGGCTGCATCGCCACTCTGAAGGCTTCAAGATCACCTTGGAAGAGACCACCGACACCTATGCTGTTCTGGGTCTCATGGGCCCTGAGGCCGCACACATTCTCAGCGACACCGGCGCGCCCGAACTCAATGATTTAGGGTACTTCAAAGTTGGCCCGGCCCACATCGCGGGCAAGCATGTCCGGGCCGCGCGGATGTCTTATGTCGGCGAGGCCGGCTGGGAGATCACGATGCGCTCAGAAAACGCGGGCGTCGTCTATGATGCGCTGGTGGCCGCAGGGGCCAGGCCAGCCGGGCTTTATGCGCAGACCTCCATGCGTATCGAAAAGGGGTTTTGTGCGATGGGCCATGAGCTTGACGCAGATGTTTCGCCGATCGCGGCGGGTCTGGGCTTTGCCCTGCGCAAGACCGGGGGCTACATCGGCGACGCTGCAATCGCAGCCCAAAGCGAAACACCAGCCACCCTCGTATCGCTGCAATTTGACGATGAAACCGCCGTGCCGTTGGGCCATGAGCCGATCTATCTGGGCAATCATATCGTAGGGCAAACCACGTCCGCCGCCTATGGTTTCCGCGTCGGAGCCCCGGTGGCACTGGGCCATGCGGCAGACCTGTCCGAGGGAGACCGCGTATACGTCGACATCGCGCGCAAGATGTTCACGGCCAGGATCTCCCGCCGCGCCCTGTTTGACCCCGACGGCCTGCGGATGCGCCCATGATCATGCCCGCACGTCGATGTGACCCCGCCAACGGTCCCAAGCTGATTGGCCTGCGCCCGTTCCTCCGTTAGAGAATTGTCTCATGTCTCATGTCTTTCCCCGCCATTCCAAAGCCCGCCCGCCCAAAGCCGTACGTGGCGACGGCGTCTACTTGTACGATGAGACCGGCAAATCCTATCTGGATGGCTCGGGTGGCGCGGCCGTCTCCTGCCTGGGCCATGGCGATCCCGACGTTATCGCGGCCGTCCAGGCGCAGGCCTCTGCGCTGTCCTTCGCCCATACTGGCTTCTTCACCTCCGAGCCGGCGGAAGCCCTCGCCGAGCTGCTGATCTCGAAGGCTCCCGGCGATCTGCATCAGGTCTATCTGGTATCCGGCGGCTCGGAAGCCACGGAGGCCGCAGTCAAACTCGCCCGGCAATACTTTGTCGAGATCGGGCAGCCTGAGCGCCGCCATCTGATCGCGCGGCGGCAAAGCTATCACGGCAATACCCTGGGGGCCCTGGCAGCGGGCGGCAACGCCTGGCGGCGTGCGCAGTTCGCACCGCTGCTTATCGAGGTGAACCATATTGCGCCCTGTTACGAGTACATCGACCGGCGCATCGACGAGAGCGCCCATCAGTACGGTCAGCGCGTGGCGCAGGAGCTGGAGGACGAAATCCTCCGGCTCGGCCCCGATACGGTCATGGCCTTCATGGCCGAACCTGTCGTCGGCGCGACCATGGGTGCGGTGCCGGCGGTTGAAGGCTATTATCGCCGCATTCGCGAGATCTGCGACACTTACGGTGTGTTGCTGATACTCGACGAGGTGATGTGCGGCATGGGCCGAACCGGGCATCTGTTCGCCTGTGAAGCCGATGAGATCGCACCGGATATTCTTTGCATCGCCAAAGGGTTGGGCGCGGGCTATCAGCCGATTGGCGCCATGCTGTGCAGCGACACGATCTATGGGGCCATCGAGGCCGGCAGCGGGTTTTTCCAGCACGGCCACACCTATCTTGGCCATCCGGTTGCCGCCGCCGCCGGGCTTGCCGTTGTCACCAAACTGACCGAACAGGATCTCGTCGCCCGTGCCCGGAACATGGGAGATCACCTGCACGCCGCCCTCGCGGGCCGACTGTCCCAACACGCCCATGTCGGAGACCTACGCGGCCGGGGCCTTTTTCGCGGAGTCGAGATCGTGGAAGATCGCGATCAGAAAACCCCCTTCGCGCCAGACCGCAAAATCGCCGCCAGGATCAAGGCGGCCGCTTTCGACGCCGGTCTGATCTGCTACCCGATGGCAGGAACGCGAGACGGCAAGAGCGGTGACCATGTGCTGCTGGCTCCGCCCTTCATACTGGAAGAGGCGCATGTCGACGAATTGGTCGACAAGATTGCCCTGGCCATAGATGAGGCGATCGCCGCCTGACCCCGACATCCGCGCCGGGCGCAATGCCTCGATGAGGCTACGACCCCTGACCCTGCGCGAACATATGGGAATTGGGCGCACGCCGCAGGCGCACGGCAAGGACGCGGCACAATCCGATCATGCTGGAGAGCGCAATCAGCGAGGTCCCGGCAATGGCGGGCCATAGCGGCCCCGTCGGCACCGAGTAGTAATAGGCGATGTAGAGCAACGTGCCCGAAAACAGCACGGCTCTCAGCGTCACCTGATCCCGGATCAGATGGGCCAGCGTTTGAAGCATGGCACCGGAGATCACCAGCCAGCCGACGGGATCCCCAAAGGCACTATGAAATTCGCCCATGTTTTTGTCCTCTTGGTCTTTCGACGGAGGGTACCGGACAGGCCTGACGCGACGGTATGATTTTGGTCACACCAAACCCACCAAGGCCTGTGACTCTGGTCACAGGCGATGTGTCGGGACCGATGGGCGGGCCGGTTAACGCATGCTCATGCCGGTTTCGCTGCGCGCACGCGCGGCCAGGGCGGAAAGGTCCGGAACACTCAGCACACCGCCATCCAGCGAGATCAAGCCGTCATGGGACAACGCGCTGAGCCGTTTGTTGACGGCTTCGCGAGACACCCCGAGCATGCGCGCCAGATCGGTTTGCGAGAAGTTCCGCTTGAACCGCACACCAGCCCCGTCCGAAACCGCATGATCGAGCGCCAGATCATGGATTTTCTGAGCCAGCCGTCCGCCCAGACCGAGGAATGCAAAGGCGCCCAGAGCCTCGGTGTTGCGCCGCAGCATCTCACAGAGCACGCCAACCAGATGACGCGCCAAAGACGGGTCGATGTCCATGGCCCGCTCCAGCGCATCGGCAGGCATCAACAAGCATTCTCCGGCTTCAACGACGGTCGCATTTGCAGACCGCGGCAGGCCGTCAAGAAGCGCGATTTCTCCGAAAGGGTCACCCGGTTCCATCAACGACAATGTCAGTTCGCGGGCCTCAGGGTCGGAAATCCAGATCCGCACAAGGCCGCTCAGAACCACGCGCAAGCCGTCTGGCGGGTCTCCGGCCATGAACAGCGGCGTGCCGGCCGGGTAATAGAGTATGTCGCTGGTCGAGGCCATGGCCGCGAGACTCTGTTCGCTGACATCCGAAAAAACGTAGCAACGGCGGATCGCAGCAATCTTGTCATTCTCGCGCATGATATCACCCAAAGCCATGCGCTCGGACTTGTCACCCGAAAACTGGCAGATGTCCCGATTTCGGTCGCGTCACACCCGGCCGCGGCACAGGGATTGACCGTCCCGCATCGTGCCGACCTGCCTAATTCCCAACGGCCCCGGCGGAGTGAGCGCGCGGTTCCGGCTGCGATCCGCAACTTTCCCTTGACCGGCGCGGTGCGGGTCCGCCTTTTGGAGGCTCATTTCAAGTGACCAAAGGTGCGTCATGACTCTCACTGTTGCCGAAAACTGGTATGTCGCTCAAAAAATTGCAGCCGATACGACGCTTGTTCTGGAACCGCACATCCATGTTCTGGAACAGGCCAACATGTGGCTGGTCGAGGGAACAGAGCGGGACATGATCCTGGACACAGGCATGGGTGTTGTCCCGCTTAAGCCTTACATCGATAGCCTCCGGCAACATCCTGAAAAAGAGATCATTTGTGTCTCGTCCCACACCCATATTGACCATATCGGCGCGGTGCATGAATTCGATATCCGCCTCGTACATCCGCTGGAGGCTGACGAAATGGCCAAGCCGTCCGGGCTTCAGACGCTCTTCCGCAAGGACATGTCCGAAGGATTGCTGAAGACTTTTGAGGAGGCCGGGTATCCACCCATAGGAGAGATGTTGATCGAGGCTCTGCCGTTCGAAGGCTACGACCCGGAAAGCTACCGCTTGCACGGCGCCCCAGCCACCGGACTTCTGGAGGAAGGCGACATCGTGGATCTTGGCAACCGAACCTTCGAAGTTCTTCATCTTCCCGGACATTCTCCCGGTGGGATCGGCCTGTGGGAGGCACCGACGGGGACGTTGTTTGCAGCTGATGCCATCTACGACGGACCACTGATCTACAAGGGTCAGGGCATGAGCGTGGCGGCGTACCGGACGACCTTCGACAAGCTCAAGGCGCTGCGTGTTTCTGTCGTCCACGGCGGACATGATCCGAGTTTTGGCCCGGATCGGATGGCAGAGATCATAGCCGATTACGAGCAGCGCTGGGATCAGGAAAATATATAAATATCAGCGTTCTGTAGACTGAATCTTATGTTTCCTCAAGGCTCTGGTTGCAACAGTGGTCTTAGACTGGCGGCAGTGCTGCTCCAAGGCTCAAGCTTCCGTCGGTCCAGCACAGTCACGCGCGTCCAGCATTGATCAGATCTGTGGAAAACCCATCGAAAATGCGCGTTTTTCACAACTTCTTAATACCAGATCGGCAATTTTGGTCGCGAAAGTTAAGATATCACAACTCGCAACTGGCGACATGCAAGCCGAGACTAGCCCGTGCATGCCACCAAGGGCACCTCGAAAGGATAGTTGTGTGGTGGTCCGCCAGATTGCGGTCGAAACCAACCCGAAACGGGTTCAGTCCCTCTGGCGCAGCCATTCCATCACGGCGGGGCGCACTGACTGTTCGCCCCGATGGCGGGCATCCGCGATGATCCGGCGCAAGTCCGGCAAATCCGCCCGCATTAACAGGCTCTTGACCGGCCCAATTGAAGCCGGGCGCATGGACAAGCGACGGATTCCGATGGCCGCGAAACACACCGCCTCGATTGGTCTGCCAGCGTCCTCGCCGCAAAAACTCAGCGGCGTATTGGAGATCTGGCAGCGCTCCACAATCCGTTCGATCAGGCTCAGAAAACTCACATTCAGCGTGTCATAGCGCCGCCGCACCCGTTCGTTTTCGCGATCCGCCGCGAAAAAGAACTGTTTGAGATCATTGCCTCCGATGGACAAGAAATCCACTTCGTCGAAAAACTTCTGCGGTGAAAACGCAAGCGAGGGCGTTTCCAGCATTGCACCAACCTGCAGGGTTTCCGGCAGAACATGACCCAGACGGTCTTCCCGCGTGATCGCCTTGTCGACCTCGGCCCGGGCGCGGCGGTATTCCTCGAACTGGGCGATAAAGGGAAACATGATCGTCAAGGGACGCCCATTGGCCGCCCGGATCAGCGCCTGCAATTGCATGCGCAGGACCCCGGGCTTGTCGAGACCCACCCGGATCGCCCGCCAACCCAGAGCCGGGTTCGGCTCATCCGTAGGCTTCATGTAGGGCAGAACCTTGTCCGACCCGATGTCCAGGGTCCGAAACACAACGGGCTTGCCGTTTGCCGCATCAAGAACCCGAGCGTAAGTCCCTGCCAGTTCATTTCTTTTCGGCATTTTGTTGCGAATGAGGAACTGCAATTCGGTTCTGAACAGTCCGACCCCTTCCGCCCCGGAGCCTTCCAAAGACGGGAGATCAGCCATCAGACCGGCATTCATGAACAGCCCGATGGTTTCGCCGCTGGCCGTTGTCGCCGGTTTGTCGCGGATCGAAGCATATCGCTCCTGCGCCTTGGCCTTCATGGCCATCTTGTCCCGGAACGACTTGGCAACGGGGTCTTCGGGCCGCAGATGAACAATGCCCTGATCAGCGTCAATCAGGACATGATCGCCGTTCAGAGCCTCGTTTGTAACCCGCTCGGCATGGACGACCAGCGGGATCGCCAGTGCGCGGGCCACAATCGCGGCATGCGACCCGACAGAGCCTTCCTCCAGCACGATCCCCTTGAGCCGCCGGCCGTATTCCAGCAACTCACCGGGCCCGATGTTGCGCGCAACAAGGATAGGGTCGACCGGCAAGGTCGCCCCCGTCTCCGCGCCCTGACCGGTCAGGATGCGCAAGAGCCTGTTGGAGAGGTCGTCGAGATCGGCCAGACGCTCCCTCAGGTAGGCGTCCTGCACATCGGCCATACGCGCGCGCGCGATGGATTGTTCCTTTTCAACGGCCGCTTCGGCTGAGAGACCGTTGGCGATGTCGGCCTCCATACGCTGCTTCCAGCCGCGCGAGTTGGCGAACATCCGATAGGCTTCGAGCACCTGCAACTGCTCGTTGTCGTTCCCACCGGTTTGGGCCAGCATTTCATCGACGCCCACCCGGAGGCGATCCACAGCATCCGTCAGGCGTTCGCGCTCGCGGTCGGGATCTTCGGCGATGGGGTTGGTGACCACCACGCGGGGTTCATGAAGCCAGACGTGCCCCTCTGCCGCCCCTTCCTGACCGGACGTGCATTTCAGCGTAACCGGCTGCTGGTGCAGAGCCGCAAGCGCTGCGCCCTCTCCGACAAATGCGCCAAGCTCGGCCATTTCCGCCAGCACCATGGCCACGACTTCAAGCGCATAGACCTCATCAGCCGAATACACCCGCGCATCGCGGCTTTGCACGACCAGAACGCCCAGGATCTCTCCCAGCCGCTGCACAGGAATGCCCAGGAAGGACGTGTAACGTTCCTCTCCGGTTTCCGGCATATAGCGAAAGCCGCGTTCCGACGGGGCGTCAGGGGTGTTGATGACCTTACCACGCAGGCCCACCCGCCCAACAAGGCCCTCGCCCAGTCGCATGCGCGTCTGGTGGACGGCTTCGGGCTTGAGACCTTCGGTGGCGCAAAGCTCCAGCGTTTCGGTGTCACGGAACAGGTAGATGGAGCACACTTCCGTGCGCATGCTGTCGGCGATAAGGTGCGTGATCCGGTCCAAACGCGCCTGACCGGGTTCATCGCTGGCCATAGCCGTGCGCAACCGCCCGAGCAGCTTTCGGCTTTCACTCTCGCTCCGTTCGATCATCGACGGATCGGCGCTCCCCTCAACTGCCCGGTCACATTGACCGGGTCTCACCGCTTAGATCATGAACCGCACAGGGAGCAAAAGGTATTTTACGCAACCTATAAGGGAAGATCTTTTTGAATGAACCCGGTGCGCGATCGTTTGCCGGCTACGCCTGGGCGGGGGCCGACCTCAGGCCGCCTTGTCCAGCGCGAAGGCATCATGCAGGGCCTGCACCGCCAGTTCCGTGTATTTGCGGTCGATCAACACAGAGATCTTGATCTCCGAAGTCGTGATCACCTTGATGTTGATGCCCTCATCTGACAGCGCCTTGAACATGCGGGCCGCCACGCCGGTGTGTGAGCGCATGCCAATGCCAACAACGGACACCTTGGCCACGGCGGTATCCGCGACCAGTTCATGGAAGTTGAGCACCTGATCCTGCTGAGCCGCTTCGAGCGCCTGTTCGGCGCGTGCAACCTGGTTGGTCGGGCAGGAAAAGGTCATGTCCGTGCGCCCTTCATCCGAGATGTTCTGAACGATCATGTCGACGTTGACGCCCGCCTCGCTCAGCGCAGTGAAGATGGTCGCCGCAATGCCGGGTCGGTCGGCCACCGAGATCAGGGTCAGTTTGGCTTCGTCGCGGGAAAAGGCCACACCGGCCACCACATTGGATTCCATAATGTCCTCCTCGGCACAGACGAGCGTGCCGGCATTGTCTGATTGTTCCTCGAAGCTGGAGAGCACTCTCAGCCGCACCCCATACCGCATCGCCAGTTCAACGGAGCGGGTCTGCAGGACTTTGGCGCCCAGCGAGGCCAGTTCGAGCATCTCTTCAAACGCGATCCGGTCGAGCTTGCGCGCCTTTTCGCAGATCCGGGGATCGGTGGTATAGACGCCGTCCACATCCGTATAGATGTCACAGCGCACGGCATTGAAGGCGGCGGCAAAGGCGACGGCTGTGGTGTCCGACCCGCCCCGGCCCAGGGTCGTGATCCGCCCTTCAGAGCTGATGCCCTGAAAGCCCGCAACAACCGCGACCTGCATGCCTTCGTCGAACTTGGCCAGGATGTTGTCCGGCGGGATGGCATTGATGCGTGCGGCGGAATGGGCCGAAGTCGTTTGCACGGGGACCTGCCAGCCTTGCCAGCTTCGCGCCGGCACGCCCATTTCCTGCAGCGTCAGGGACATCAGGCCTGCCGTGATGTTTTCACCCGAAGAAACCACGGCGTCATACTCGCGCCCGTCAAACAGCGGCGAGGTCTCCTCCACCCAGCCGACGAGTTCGTTGGTACGCCCCGCCATGGCCGAAACGATCACGATGACGTTGTGACCTTTCGCCACCTCCACCCCGACGCGTTTCGCGGCCCTGCGAATGCGGTCAAGATTGGCGACGGATGTTCCGCCGAATTTCATCACCAGAACGGACATGCGTTGTGGTTTCCCTGGGCTAAGTCTTGGGTCCGCCGCCTCTTACGGCAGCTATGAGACGGGGGCAAGCAACTGGATCGCCTTGGCCACGCCCCACCCTGTCAGCCCGGTCGCGCTGGCCCTTCCCGTAGCACGCGCCCACCCGCGTGGCCAAGGCGATCCTG
>JBCDEC010000031.1:0-26149 GCA_039179965.1 Pseudomonadota bacterium | reverse complement strand
CAACCATTGGCATCAGGATCTGTTCGATCTCTTCGACCGTGTATCCGGCGGCAATCTGGCGCTTGCGCAGCTCTGCCCCCTCAAACATCGGTTCTTCGACGGCCTGAGCCAGCGCCGCATCGGCGTCATTGATCTTGCTGACCCATTCGCCAAAAGGCTGGCTGGCTGCCATGCGGTCCTTGATTTCCTGGTCGTGGAACAGCTTTCCCTCGACCATATCCACGGCCAGCAGCTGCCCGGGGCCCAATGCCCCTTTCTCGACCACATTCGCTTCGTCGGTGGGCACCATGCCGACTTCGGAGCCCGCGATCACCAGCCGATCACCGGTCACCACATAGCGCATCGGGCGCAGCCCGTTGCGGTCAAGCCCGGCGCAGACCCAGCGCCCGTCGGTCATCGCCAGCGCGGCAGGCCCGTCCCAGGGTTCCATCACCGAGTTGCAGTAGGAATACATGTCCCGCCAGCTTTGCGGCAGCTCGACCGCCTGCTTGGACCAGCTTTCCGGGATCAGCAGCGTCTTGGCCATCGGTGCGATACGGCCGGACCGGACAAGCACCTCAAACACGGCGTCCAGCGCCGCCGAATCCGACGATCCGCCGGCGATGATCGGTTTGAGATCATCGGCCATCTCGCCGAAAGCGGCAGATGTCATGCGGATCTCGTGGCTCTTCATCCAGTTGATGTTGCCCCTGAGCGTGTTGATCTCACCGTTGTGCGCGAGCATCCGGAACGGCTGAGCGAGCCACCATTCCTGGAAGGTGGTGGTGGAATAGCGCTGGTGATAGATCGCAAAGGCGCTTTCAAACCGGTCGTCTTTCAGATCCGGGTAGAACTCGGCGACTTGTTCGGCCAGCATCATGCCCTTGTAGATGATCGACCGGCAGGACAGCGACGCCAGATAGAGCCCGTGGATGCCTTCGGCCGCTGCGGCCTTCTCGATCCGGCGGCGGATCACGTAGAGCTCGCGCTCAAAGCGTTCCTCGTCGACGCCTTTGGAGTTCGAGATAATGATCTGCTCGATCTCGGGACGGGTGGCGTTGGCCGTTTCTCCCAAAACGGTCACATCGACGGGCACATGACGCCAGCCGTAGATATAATAGCCTTTGCGCAGCACCTCGGTTTCGACAATGGTCCGGCAGCGCTCCTGCGCGCCGAAGTCGGTGCGCGGCAGGAAGACCTGGCCCACGGCCATCAGTTCGTCCTTGCGCGGCACATGGCCGGTGCGCTTGATCTGGTCGTAAAAGAAGGGGACCGGGATCTGCACGTGGATGCCCGCGCCATCCCCGGTCTTGCCGTCCGCGGCAACGGCACCGCGGTGCCAGATCGCCTTGAGCGCGTCGATGCCGGCCTGAACCACCTTGCGGCTGGGCGCGCCGTCAATGGACACAACTAGGCCGACGCCGCAGTTGGCCTTTTCCTCATCTTCGGAATAGAGGCCGTTTTCGGCAAGCCAACGGCGCTTTTCGCGCTCGGTCTCGGCCCAGTTGTCGATGATCTGAGTCATGGTCCTATCCCCTTTCTACGATGCGCCAGTCGGCGCGTGTTCGGTCAGTGGCGTGGTCAGCCGCGTCACCTCGGCCGTGTCCCGGCTGATCATCGCCGAGATCAGAGGGGCCAAGACGCCTTCGCGTTTCAGAAACGCCGTGAGATTGTTGTGATCGCTGCCCGCGACCTCGATCACATCGATAATGCAATGGGCCCGCAGACGCCGGACATGCATCCGGTCGCGCACATCGTCAGCGCCGAAAAACGCGTAGGCCTTGGTCTTGCCGTTCAGAAATGGCCCCAGGGTCGCGAGGTTCTGTTCGACCATCTGCTCGCGGTAGGGTCGCCAGCGCGGTTCGGCAAAGTCGTTGCGCATGGTGTATTGCGGGACAAAAGCAACGGCCGTGTCCGCGCCAAACCGCTCCGCAAACAGGAGCGCGCCGAAGCCCCCCATGGAATTGCCAAGCGTCACGACCCGGCGCACGCCCAGATCGGCTTTCAGCCGCAGCACGGTGTCCAGGATATGCGCCTGCATGCCCTTGGCCGAGTACCAGCTGCGCTTGCGATCGATGATCGAGATCACGTGGTTGCGATCCGCCCCCAAGGCGGAGCCGACGAACTCATCCTGCTGAATGGCGCCCATACCGTGGCCGATGCCGGTAAAGGCCACCACGGCGACATCCGTTTCACCGACATAATGGTTGATGCCGAGATCGGCGTCATCCGCGACAACCTGCATATCCGCCTGTGTCGCTTCGTCGGGTGTCTGCTGCTGGAGATCGGTCACATCCGTCATGACCCGCACTCGCCGTTCATATGCACGCCCATCTCATTGCGCCTCTTCGATCAGCGGGAATTTTTCGACGCATTGCGCCCGGGTCAGCACCTGTCGGTCATTGGCGACAAAGGCATAGGTATCGGGCTTGTGGTCGATGAATATCTCGTTGTGCAGCTCCATCCCCTCGGTGTCGTCAAAGAGCCCGATGGGCAATTCGATACCGCCGACATGGTCGCCCTCTCCGGTGAAGCGAAAGTAGAGCCCCGACCCGCAGGCCTTGCACCAGGCGCGCTCGGCAAACGAAGAGCTCTGGCGACGGGCGATCTGATCCTCACCGTCCCAGCGCACATTGTCTTCGGGGATCGTGACACCAAGAAGGGCCGATCCGGTCCACCGCCGACAGGTCTCGCAATGACAAATGCCCACCTGCAACGGCACATCGCGTGCGTGAAACCGCACCGCACCACAGGCACACCCGCCCGCAAGATCCCGGGTCCGCGTCATGGTGCGCCGTCCCCCTGGAATTCTGCGATCACCTCGGCTTCGGTCATGCGCTTGAGGTCGCCGGCAAAGGCGTAGCCATCGGGTTGTGAGTCGACAAAGATCTCGGTCGTGAGCCTGACCCCGTCCAGATCATCAAGGGACCCCGCGCCCAGGCTGATCTCATCGCTGCCCGGACCGTCGCCCAGAATACGGTAAAACAGGCCCGAGCCGCAAATCCTGCAAAAACCCCGTTCCGCCCAGTCCGAAGACTGGAAGGTCTGGATGTCGGCCTCTCCGGTCCAGGTGATCTGGTCCTTGGGGATCATCAGGCCCAGACCCAGACCGCCCGTATGCTTGCGGCACATGCCGCAATGGCAGACATCCATGTGGTCTGGCGCTTGCGCCAGTGTGTAGCGGACTGCGCCGCACAGACATCCTCCGGTGGTCGACGCCATGGCTCACTTCCCCTTGGCAATTGCAGGTTTGACCGGCGTCGGGCGCCGGCACTCGGTCGCAGTTTGGTTATTCGGCGGCGACGGCGGCTTTGGTCGCAAATCCTTCAAGGACTGCATCCGCACAGTCCCGTCCGTCGCGGATCGCCCAGACCACCAGTGAGGCGCCACGGACGATATCGCCAATGGCATAGACCCCAGGCAGATCGGTGGCGCCCGTGGTAAAGGCCGCCTTGATCGTACCCCAGCGGGTGACCGTCAGCGCGGGCTCCCCCCAGAGCTGCGGCAGATCCTCCGGCTCAAAGCCCAGCGCCTTGATCACCAGATCCGCGTCTTCGACGTAGTCTGCGCCCTCGATCACTTCCGGCGATTGCCGGCCCGTCACGTCGGGTGCGCCCAGACGCATCTTGTGCACCTGAACGCCGGTAACCTTGGCGCTGCCTTCGCCCGGCTCCGAAACAAACCCCTTGGGCGCCGAGAGCCATTCGAAAATCACGCCTTCTTCCTCGGCGTTCGTCGTCTCACGCAGCGATCCCGGCATATTGGCACGGTCGCGGCGGTAGAGGCATTTGACGCTTTGCGCCCCCTGCCGCACGGCCGTGCGCACGCAATCCATCGCCGTGTCTCCGCCGCCGATGACAACGACCTTCTTTCCGTTCGCGTCCAGCAACCCGCTGTCAAAATCGGGCACCGTGTCGCCAAATCCAACCTTGTTGGAGGCCGTCAGATAGTCGATCGCCTTGACGATTCCACCGGCTTCGGCGCCCGGTAAACTGAGGTCGCGCGACTTGTAGACCCCTGTTGCAATGATCACCGCATCGCTTTCGGCCCGCATCCTGGCGAAGAGCGCCGTATCGACATCGCAATTCATCACGAACGTCACGCCGGCCCGCTCCAGCTGCGCGATCCGGCGCAGAACCACGTCTTTCTCCAGCTTGAATCCGGGGATGCCGTAGGTCAGAAGCCCGCCTGCGCGGTCATATCGGTCATAGACCGTCACCTGGCAGCCCGCGCGCACCAGCACGTCCGCCGCTGCCAGCCCGCCCGGTCCCGCGCCAATGATGGCGATGCGCTCGTCGCGCCGGGTTCCCGGTACGATCTCTTCGACCCAGCCTTCTTCCCACGCCGTGTCGGTGATGTATTTTTCGACCGAGCCAATGGTCACGGTGCCATGGCCGGATTGCTCGATCACGCAATTGCCTTCGCACAGCCGGTCCTGCGGGCAGATGCGCCCGCAGATCTCGGGAAACGTGTTGGTCGCCTGACTGACCTGGTAGGCCTCCTTGAGGCGGCCTTCGGCGGTCAGCTTCAGCCAATCGGGGATATTGTTGTGCAAAGGGCAATGCGACTGGCAATAGGGCACACCGCATTGGCTGCAGCGGCTGGCCTGCTCTTTTGCCTTGGCATCGGCGTATTCGGCATAGATCTCACGGAAGTCGTCTTTGCGATCCTCGGCGGTCCGCTTGTCCGGCATATCCCGGTCAATCTGCACAAATTTGAGCATCGGCTGCTTTGCCATGTCGATGTCCCTTGGTTATCCCATCGGTAGAGCCCTCGGCCTCTTTAGGACAAGTCTTCGCCAATGAAAAGTCAGTAATGGTGACCTAAAATGAGGCATCCCGCACCAGTTTTGCGCGTGGCGCGGTTTTAGGTACGGATTTAGGTCCCAAAGCGGACCTAATTTGAGAATTTTCATCCTCAGGTACATCTTATACACGTGAGCCATCTCCTTGCACAGGATCTATTTGCCCCATGCCACTGCTCCAACTCGTCCTGGTCGCCGTGATCCAAGGCTTGACCGAATTCCTGCCCATCTCGTCCTCCGGCCATCTGATCCTTTTGCCGGGACTGACCGGTCTTCAGGATCAGGGGCAATTGATCGATGTCGCCGTGCATGTCGGCACGCTTTTTGCCGTGGTGCTCTACTTTCGCACTGACGTCATTGAAGTGCTGATCGGACTGGGGCGGCTGGCGCGCGGGAAAAGTGATACGCGCGGCGCACGCGTGGCGCTCGGACTGATCATCGCGACCCTTCCGGTGATTGTGGTCGGCTTTATCCTGCATGAGACCGGGATCGATCAGCATCTGCGCTCTGTCGCTGTGATCGGCTGGACCATGCTGATCTTCGGTCTGGTGCTCTACTGGGCCGACCAGCGCGGCACGACCGGCAAGACAATCGACGACTGGCGGCTGAGTGACGCGATCAAGATGGGGCTTTGGCAGGCCGTGGCGCTGATCCCCGGCACGTCACGCTCGGGCATCACCATCACCGGAGGCCGCCAGCTGGGGTACAGCCGGGAAGAGGCCGCGCGGATCGCCATGTTGATGTCGATCCCCACGATCCTGGCATCAGGTGCTTTGCTGGGACTAGATGTTGTGGGAGAAGGCGATTGGTCTCTTGCGCAGGATGCGCTTTTGGCCGCCGTGCTGGCGTTTGGCGCGGCGCTTCTTGCACTGGCCGTGATGATGCGTCTGACGCGTAAAATCAGCTTTACGCCCTACGTGATCTATCGCCTGATCCTGGGCACTGGTCTGCTGATCTATGCCTACGGCTATCTCTGAGGCGGCTCAGGTCCGCAGGTCGCGGGCCGATTCCTTGATCTCTTCATACTGGCCCGACGGGCGGAACCGCCAAAGATAGTCTGGCAGCACGGCCTCCATCGAAATCGGCTCCACCCCAAGGTCCGCAAGACCCTTGGCCCCTTCGGCCACCACATTGTCGCGGCCCAGATTGAGGATCTGATCCTTTGTCAGAACGCTGTTCGAAAAGAGCCCGAAGGTCAGCTTTTCTGCCAGAGTCAGCCCGCCCGCCATCAGGTTCGCAATGCCGGTCGGCATGCTCATCACGAGGCGGAAGCGGCGGATGATGGTCAGCATCATCTGCATCAGTTCGCGAAAGCTCATGACGTCCGGGCCGCCCAGTTCATAGACACCAGCGGCCGCTTGCCCACGCAGCGCCTTCTCGGCCGCCTCGGCAATGTTGTCGACATAAACCGGCTGAAACCGGGTGTCCGCACCGACGATGGGCAGAACCGGGCCTATCCGGGTCATCTGCGCGAACCGGTTAAAGAACTGATCTTCCTGACCGAACACAATCGAGGGGCGCAGAATCACCGCACCCGGAATGGAGTCCAGCACGGCAGCTTCCCCGGCAGCCTTGGTCCGGGAATAGGCGCTTTCGCTGTCCGCATCCGCACCGATGGCAGAGATATGCACCATGGTGTCAATCCCGGCCTCGGCCGCGAGGCGCGCGATTCGCGCGGCACCGTCTTCCTGAACGGCGGCAAATGTGTTCTTGCCGCTCTCCGCCAGGACGCCCACGCAATTGACCACCGCATCCGCGCCGTTCATCGCCTGCGCCACCGAGGCATCGTCGCGGATATTGCAGAACACCGGTTCGACTTGACCGACCACACCATAGGGTTTGACAAAGAGCGCCTCGTTGGGCCGCCGCGTTGCCACCCGGACCCGCCAGCCAGCCTTTGCCATGCGCCGCGCGATGTAGCGGCCGATAAATCCGGAACCGCCGTAGATCGTGACGAGCTTTGACATGGGGGCCTCTCCTTTGTCTGCACTTTACATCTGAATTAGCGCTGCCGCGCCTTGCGAACAAGGCGCAAATCGCCGCTTGCCATTTCGGCCGGCCCTGACCGGGGCTGACGTCTCAAAACCCAATCACAAAAGCCTTGAGAATCCGTTTGACACCTTTGGGCTTGCGGCTTACACGCACGGCTCACGTTGCCTGCCCAGGTGGCGGAATTGGTAGACGCGCTGGTTTCAGGTACCAGTGACTTCGGTCGTGGAGGTTCGAGTCCTCTCCTGGGCACCACATACTTCCCGCAAACCTTTGAGAATTCTTACAACTTTTAGGGCCTGTGGACCCTTTCACCCATTTCTCCGCCCTTCGCCTGTGGATGAAGGCTAAGACGTGGCCAGTTTCTAAGCGTCAAGACACCCGGCGCGGGGGCAAATGCGCCGCCATGCCATCAGAGTGCATTGGCGGGAGGTTTCGGACTCGGCGGCCAGCCGGTGATAGGCGCGCCGGTGCATTCCTTCGGCTTTGTCCACCGCCATGTCGAACAAGCCGCGGTCCCACCTCAGCCAGGCAGACAATTTTTCGGCCTTCCGGGCCGCGGGGTCAGCAGCATCTGCGCGTTGAACGGGGTTAGCAAGGTCCTGCCAGTGCTTGCCATCGGGCTGCCATTGCCAGCCGAAGGCGGTGCCGGCGCAACGACGCCCGCCACGCGCCCGGCGCACCACATCCAGGCGCCGCAGGCCGTCCGTATTGCTTCTGGCGCCGCGTTCCCATCGCCACCCGCTTCCAAACCCCACCTGTCACACCAACAACCATAGCGCCGGGCTCACCGGGCAACTTGAGCCGAAACTTGGGGTCGCGGGACTGGCTGGCCCCTGTCCTCGCTCACTTCATTGATCCGGCTTGAGCTGTATCAAAGCAACGTTCTGCCGGCATGTGTAGCGTGACCTTGGGTTTCGACCGGTGAAGGGAGCAGATGTCATCATGACCAAAGGTACTTCGACCGCTGCGCAGGGCAATGCACCCATGCCCGACAGACAAGTATCAACGCAAGCGGACAGCGACTGGCACAGGTCGCTGGATCATCAGACCCATGCCGCACTTGCAAAACTAACCGGAGGGCTTTCTCCGTTCCCGTTCGTAGAAGCATGGGCAGATTGGTTCATGCACACGGCCCGCGCGCCAGGACGCCAGATTGATCTTGCAGAACATGCTGCACGGAACGCGGCGATGTTAGCCGAATTCACCGCTCTCATGCTTTCAGGACATACCGTCAAACTGCCATTCAAACCCGGGCCAAACGATCCGCGTTTCAACCACGACAGCTGGACTCGCGCGCCCTATGTCTTCTGGCAGCAGGCGTTTCTCGCCACTCAGGACTGGTGGCAGTACGCTGCAAGGGATTTGTCCGGTGTCAGACCACAGGACGCGCAGCGTATCGGGTTTCTGTTCCAGCAGATGCTCGACGTTTTTTCGCCCGCGAACTTCCCTTTGACGAACCCCGAAATCTTGGAGGAGACACGGCGCTGCGCGGGGCAAAATCTTGCGAAAGGCGCTCTGCATTTCTGGGACGATCTGGTTCACCTTTCAACACGTCAACATCGCCCTCCACCCGATGATTTCAAAATCGGCGAACGCCTGGCGACAACGCCGGGCAAGATTGTTTTCCGAAACGAGCTGTTCGAGCTGGTCCAGTATATTCCGCAGACCGCGCGTGTGCACCCCGAGCCCATTCTGTTCGTGCCGGCATGGATCATGAAATACTACGTTCTGGACCTGTCAGAGCACAATTCGCTGATCGCGCAACTGGTCCGCGAGGGTTTTACCGTCTTCGTGATTTCATGGAGCAACCCGACCCGAAAGCAGGCGGATTTGTCTTTGGAAGACTACCGAAAACTGGGCGTGATGACTGCGCTCGACGCGGTTCAGGCGATTTGTCCCGGTCGAAAAATCCACGTAAACGGCTATTGCCTTGGCGGCACGATCCTGTCGATCGCAGCCGCCGCGATGGCGCGCGATGGCGATGACCGGCTGGCAAGCATCACCTTGATGGCGGCACAGGTCGATTTCGCGGAAGCAGGGGAACTGTTGCTCTTTCTCGACGATAGCGAGGTCGCATTCCTCGAAGATGTCATGTGGGAACAGGGGTTTCTTGATCGCCCGCAAATGTCTGGTGCCTTGGCCGCGATCCGGTCCGAAGACCTGATCTACGCGCGTGCCATACGGCGCTATTTCCTCGGCCAGGAGGATCTTCCGCACGACCTGTCAGTGTGGACCGCCGATACGACCCGCATGCCAGCAAGGATGCACAGTGAATACCTGCGGGGTCTGTTTCTTGAAAACCGCCTCACCGCCGGACGGTTTGCGGTGGAGGGAAGCGTGATTGTCCTCAAAGACATCACCGCGCCAATGTTTGTCATTGGAACCGAGACTGATCACATCGCGCCGTGGCGATCCGTTTATAAAACCAGCTTGTTTACGGACAATGACCTGACGTTCGTTCTGACCAATGGCGGCCACAATGGCGGCATTCTCAGCGAGCCGGGTCATCCGGGGCGACACTACAGACTCGGGCACCGGCCAGCCGGTGGAACGTACAGGTCTCCGGACGACTGGCTGGATGCTCATGAAGCCGAACGTGGCTCTTGGTGGCCTGCGTGGGTGCATTGGCTCAAAGCGCAGTGCTCCCGGCGCGCATCTCCTCCCGGGATGGGCGCACCCGATTTGGGTTACCCGGTCTTGGGCGACGCGCCAGGGGAATACGTCCATGCGCAGTAAGGCGGATCCGTTTCGCCCTTTGACGGGCAGGCCAGCCGCGGAAACCAGGATCGCAGACTGGCATCTTCGAACGCCGAGAGAAGGAGTTTTGACATTTCCGACCACGGACATTCCGCAGAAGAAATAGCCCGGCGGATCGGAGCACCGCCCGGCAGAGGGGTGCTGCACGACGCTGTTTACGGGGCGATCGACGGGGCAGTGACAACTTTCGCAATCGTTGCGGGTGTTGCGGGTGCGGGTTTGTCGCCCTTTGTCATCATTGCGCTTGGCGTGGCCAATGTTCTCGCCGACGGGTTTTCGATGGCCGCGGCAAACTATTCAGGCACCAAGGCAGAGCTTGAAAACACACGCCGTATTCGCGCGATCGAAGAACGCCAGATAGATGAACATCCCGACGGCGAAAAACGCGAGGTCCGGGAAATTCTTCTTCAAAAGGGACTGTCCGGCGATGTGCTGACACAAGCCACCGATACGATCACGCAAAACCGTGAGAACTGGATTTCTCTGATGCTGGAGGGCGAATATGGGCTGAGCGGGGTGGACCCGCATCCCATGAAATCGGCGGCTACCACGTTCCTGGCCTTTTTGGCGGCCGGCGTCGTTCCGCTGCTCCCCTTCCTGCTGGGGATCGATGACGCTTTCACGATTTCTGTGACAATGACACTCGTGACCTTCTTTTGCATTGGCGCGCTGAAAAGCCATTGGTCGCTGAACCACTGGTGCAAGTCCGGCTTTGAAACACTGATGATCGGTGGGTTCGCCGCGGCAATCGCCTATTTTGTCGGAACGCTTTTTCACACGTAACCCGGTTCTTGAGCGGCAAGTTTCCGTCTTAGCGCTGGAAGATCATCCACTCGCCAAGGTTTTCACGCGTGATATATCCCAAAAAGCGGCGATGGCTGTCCTCGACGGCGACCGCGACCACCCTGGGGTCACTCAGATAGGTCACAACCTGTTCAAGCGAGTCCATCAGAAACACTTTCGGGACATGCTTTTCCATCAGATTGGTCACCGTTTCCGTTGGTTGATGGGCTGCCTTTGCCTGAATGATCTGGGCACGCGTCAGGAACCCGGCCAGACTGCCCTGCGCTTCGACTACGGGAAACTCGGCCTGTGTCGTCCGCACCAGCGCGTGCACTGCCGCATCAACCGTATCGTCCGGCGCGAGCGCTTCGAAACTGGTGATCATGGCATCGCGGGCAGGAACACCGCGGGTTTTGTCATGCATCATGACATCTGAATTCTCTGCAGCGGCGGCCAGAAACACGAAAATGGCAATCAATACCAGCAAGGGGTTCCCGCTAGTCAGGCCCCAAAAGACAAACAGAAATGCAATGACTTGACCGGCGCGCGCCGCGATCGTTGTCGCTTTGGGTCGTGGCATCGATATCGAAAGAACCGCGCGCAACACCCGACCGCCGTCCATGGGAAAGGCCGGGATCAGATTGAATACGGCCAGGAACAGGTTCACGGCAGCCAGGCGCGGCCAGAAACCCAACCCGTGCTCTTCGATCCGTTGTAGCGCCTCCAGAGTCGCGCTGGCGTCAAGTGCGACTGTCAGCACGAGCCAGATCGCCAGATTTACCGCTGGGCCCGCAAGCGCTACGAAAATCTCCTGATTGGGCTTGGACGGCATGCGCTCCAACCGGGCCATGCCGCCGATCGGCAGCAATGTTATGTCCGGGGTTCGGATGCCATATCTTCTGGCGGCCAATGCGTGCCCATATTCATGCAAGACGACACAGGCAAAAAGTGCCAGGACGAAAACGATGTTTTCGATGGCTGCAACCGGCCCGGCTACCAAAAAGGCTGACAGTCCGATCCATGCCAAAAGCAGAAAGAAGGTCGCGTGAACCCGCAGTTCGGTGCCAAGCAGGTGACCAATGGAGAAGGACCAACTCACGAGGAAACTCGCCACAACTCTGTCGCCGCGCGTCCCGCTCGCGTTTGAGGCGCCCTTGCAATGGTCACGCAGCCTGGCACCAGACAACAACATGCGACGCGCATCATTCAGCCCTCTTCGCACGACCGAGATAGGCAAATCGATAGGCCAATGCGACGCCCAGACCGCCCCCGACTATGTTTCCGAGCGTTACCCAAAAGAGGTTGATCAGCGCGGCACTGACCTCAACTTGTCCGCCAGCGGCCCATGCTTGCGGAAAAAAGTACATGTTCGCGACGGAGTGTTCCAACCCAAGCAGCACGAATGCCGCGATCGGCCAAAGAACCGCCAGGATCTTCCCTGCAACGGTACGGGCCGCACAGGCAAGCCAGACTGCAAGGCAGACCAGCGCGTTACATATCACTCCTCTTACAAAAGCCTCGGAGAGCGGGAGCGCGGCTTTCGCGTCTGCAATGCCGATCGCGGTTTGCCCCATAGTGTGTTCGAGGAGCCCGGACAGGCCAAAACAAAGCGCGAGCGCGAGCGCGCCAATCAGGTTGCCCAGGTAGACAATCGCCCAATTGCGCAGCAAACGCCTGACCGGGATGCGCCTGTCGACTGTGGCCATGATCATAAGGGCATTGCCGGTAAAAAGCTCTGCGCCACCGACGACCACCAGAATCAAACCGAGCGCAAAGACCACACCGCCGAGAAGACGAGCAGGACCATAGCCCGGATCAACTCCTGTCATGACCATCGTGTAGGCAGCGCCGCCAAACCCGATAAATACACCGGCAAGTCCGGCAAGAACGATCATCTGCGCGGCAGGAATATTTGCCTTGTTGACACCCGCAACCTCGATCAATTCCGCAACCTGTGCGGGAGCGTGCGCGTCCAGAAAAGATGCATTTTTCATATTGCCGCCACTCGGTTGGCCCTAAAGCCCATGATGCCACAAATCGATCTCAACCCGCTTTGACCGACATCAATCCGCAGCAACTGAAAATGGCTTATAATTTGGGCGGTCGGTGCCCAGAGGGGGATGAAACACCCGGAGACGAAGCGTCCGCGGGACGCACGCCGGGCATTCAAAAGACACCCTGCCCATGGAGCATCGGCCTAGCATGTGCCGGCATGCGGAGGCTTTTCGCGGACGGTGTCCTGTAACTATGGAGTGATACAACCATCGCTGTTGTGACAGAAAGACCGGGACAAGGCGCCGGCTGGCTGGCCACGTGGTGGCAGGCCACCTTCGTGGATCTGGCCAGACAGATGCGCTGGTCCTACTTGCCGCCGCTCATGGTTTATTTCGCGGCAGGCGTTTCCGGTTTGACCTCTGTTGTCGGTGCCTTTTTTCTTAAGGAATACCTGGACCTTTCCGCTTCGTTCGTTGCCGGTCTGGCCTTCTGGGCAGGGTTGCCCTGGATACTGAAGATGCCGATGGGGCACGTTGTCGACCTGTTCTGGCGATGGAAGGCGCTCCTTGTCTTCGTCGGTGCATCTCTGATCACCGCATCTTTGCTTATCATGTATGCGCTGGTCACAGCGCCCACTCAGATGCGCGATATCCTACCGTTGGCCACCTGGTTCGTGGTGGCATTGCTCTTGGCACCGTCAGGATACGCGATCCAGGATGTGGTTGCCGACGCCATGACAGTTGAGGCCGTTCCGCGGACGGATGAGACGGGCCAGCCCTACAGCGAAGAACATGCCCGTGCGCTGCATACCACCATGCAGACGCTGGGACGTATTGCCATCATATCCGGCCTCGCGAGTGTTGCAGCCGTCAACATCTGGGTGTTTTCCGGGGCCAGCGAAGTCGGCGATGCGGCGCGTCTGGGGCTCTATGGAAAAGTGTATCTTACCGCGCTCATCATTCCCGTTCTGTCGCTGAGTGGCACCGTCCTGCATGCGATCATGCAGCGGCGGCAACGCGCGCGGGTTGAGGCAACCCCGGCGCCCGAAAAGGAAACCGAGGTCAACTGGCCCATTCTGGGCGGCGGGTTGGCGTTTGTCATCTTCAGCGTGCTGCTGG
The DNA here is from genome assembly GCA_039179965.1 of Pseudomonadota bacterium. Taxonomy (GTDB): domain Bacteria; phylum Pseudomonadota; class Alphaproteobacteria; order Rhodobacterales; family Rhodobacteraceae; genus Marinibacterium. The sequence goes on along the minus strand of JBCDEC010000031.1, from coordinate 12,721 downwards.
GAACAAGCCGCTTCGACTACGCGCAGGAAACCATATTTGTGGTATCGCTCGGCATCATCATCTACCTCATTGCGCGGCTGATGAAGGAACTGCCGGCAGCAAAGGCAAAGGTACTCATTGGCACGGCACTCATAATTTTCGTCTTCCGGGCTGTCCCCTTGCCCGGTCCCGGCCTGACATGGTTCGAGATTGACGAGTTGGGATTTGACGAGCAATTTCTCGCTATCCTCGCTTTTATCACGTCGCTTCTGGCTTTGATCGGACTGGTCGTTCTTCGACCGCTGATGGCGCGCAAATCCATCGCCTATGTGGTGTTTGTCTTAACGCTGGCGGCCGGGGTTTTGTCTCTTCCCAACCTTGCGCTCTACTATGGGGTTCACGAGTGGACAATGGCGCACACGGGCGGCTTCGTTGATGCCAGGTTTATTGCAATTCTCGATACAGCCATCGAGTCGCCTCTTGGTCAGGTCGCCATGGTGCCAATGCTGGCGTGGATCGCGCGAAACGCACCACCGCACCTGAAAGCGACCTTTTTCGCGGTTATGGCGTCTTTCACCAATATGGCGCTGTCGGCCAGCAGTCTTGGTGCCAAATACCTTAACGAGATCTTCATAGTCACCCGATCCGCGCTTGATCCCGCGACCGGAGAAGTCCTGTCGACCGCTGACTACAGCCAGCTTGGAAACCTGCTGATCACGGTAGGTGCGCTGACGGTGGCCCTGCCATTGGTCACCATCTTCCTGGTCCAGCAGTCGCGTTTGCGGACCACGGAATAGGCTGGTGTCTAGTTGCCGGTGATGTCGCTCAAGAGCCGATCCAGATGCGCGACAGGCACCCCGATGTTGGATCCGCCGAAGTCCGGCAGGATGGCCGCGTTTACAGCAACCACGCGGCCATGCCGGTTCAATGCCGGCCCGCCGCTTCCACCTACCGTGGTCTCGGCATCATAGGTAACCGCACCTGCACTGACCTGAGCGACGATGCCCTTGCTCGCCAACGGCTTGACAAGAGCCTGCTTGGACAATTGGGTTGCGACAGTCCAGAAGTCGACTTCGCCCTCTGTGCGGATGGAGCCGATAAAATCTTTTCCAGCTTGTGCCAGCAGCGCTTTTAGTCCCGTTGGGTAGCCCAGAAGGTAGATTTCTTCGCCGACCCGCGTAGGACCATCTGACAGCGACAGCCCACGCCCCTCGATGCGGGACGGTGCAATGGACAAAACCGCGAGATCTGCGGTTTCGCTGTGGCCGACCAGAGTTGCCTCAATCGGCTCTGAGACGCCCGGAAAGTACACAATCAGCCTGAGCATTTCGGGCGAAAGTCCGGACGCTTCAAAGCCCTGCGTCCGGTCGTTGCTTGTCCACGGCAAGGCTACGTGCCTGTTGGTCACGATGTGCTCTCCGTTCACCAAAAGAAATCCGGTTCCAGTAAACTGAAACTCTGCTGGCGTTCCGTTTCCGAAAGGGTCGACTCTGGGCTGGCCGAAAGGTGTCCTGAGCACCTGCCCGTCCGCGCCGAGAACCTGCTTCAGCAATTCTCCGCTTTCGATGTGTCTCAGGCCGAACGCACCCTGCACGAAGGCAACCGAAGGCGCCGACGCGGCAATGACACGCGCCGCGGCGTCCGAACGTTGTTCGAGACGTCCAAGTCGGTCGGTGTTTTCGTCCAGACGGTTGTCAAGTTGCTGGCGGAGCGCAATCAGATCCTCCTGGGACAGGGAATTGTCCCGCGTCTGGGCGAGCAGAACCGTTACCGCCTCTATGCGGTTCGCGTCACGCTCCAGTGCACTTTGCAATTTCTGATCGTTTCGATAGAGGTGCACTCCCAAAGCAGTGATCAGGCAGAGCATAAAGATGACTGAGAGTCTGAAATAGAACGTCGTCTGTAAAACACCACGCCGGACGCTTTCGCGCAAGGCGGTCGTGATGCGGCCCGGCAATGGTCGCCGACTGCTGCGGGCATAGGCCCAGGCATCGTCAATTATGTCGTTCATCGGCCGGCTTTTCGGGAAATCTGGTTCGAACAGGCGAAAACGGCACATTGGGCCATGCGTGCCAAATTCTATCATGTCACCATGCATCAATTGCATGGTGTCGATCTTGTGTCCGTTCACCCATACCTGAGTTTCACCAATTTTCTCAACGGCATAGCTGTCATCTTCCCAGCGAAGGATTGCCACTTCGCCCGCATCCCCGGTTTGTGTTGTGGGATCGCTCAGATGCAAAACCCTGTCTCTGCCGACACGGGCGATGCGTTCATCTTGGGACATCCAGTAGATACGACCTTTCGACGGACCGGTTAATCCTTCAAGAAACGCGCGCAAGCCAATTGGGATTTGGTCCTGATGACGCTTTGATGTTTTGTCCGGCGACTGCTTCATTTTCGGATTTCGAGCTTTGGCGTTCATGTGAGATATCATGGGCGCGCCGGTACCTTCGGCGCGCCAGGCCCCAAACGCACCGAGTTTGCGACTCGTGCCGATGTCGGGGGACCGGGACGAGTGTACGCGACCTTGAGTAAATGTCTCTTTCAAAAGCTGTAATATGCTATCGCTTCCAGACGCCTGACGGCAAGCATCGGGCCGATGAACCAGAGGCCAGCGATGCACCAACAATTCGCCCGAACCACCTGATGGGGCACGCCACCCGATAGGACACGCGCGGATACAGGCGTCGCAATCGCATTGAATTTATCTTCGGCTGATCGAAGGACTTGCGCTGCGGGGCGACCTGGTATGACAGGTGTCCAAGGTGTGGGTCACCCTTTGCCTTTTGCGGGCACCGAAAATCGCACCGTGTTCCATCATCCGCTTGGCTTGGCTATTGACTTGGAAGGCGCGACGCCAAATCTGCGTTAGATCGGCGAGCCCAATGAACGGGATCGCCGGGGCCAACGGTTGAAACGGATGAGGACGCGATGCTGACACAGCCAACACTTGGTGTCCTGAAGCTGGAATATACCTACGAACCGGTGCTTGGCGATGTCGATCACCCCGGCACCTTCGACTATCCGGTGATCTACCGCGAAATCCCGGGCCTCACCTTCGAGATGTGCCAATCGGGGACGCTGACGGATGAGGTGAAGGCGGCGTGCAAGGCGGCGGTAGAGGATCTCGACGATCAGGGCGTGTGCGGAATCACCGGAAGCTGCGGCTTCATGATCCGTATTGAGCCGCTGGTGACACCGCACACCGACAAGCCTGTGTTCCTGTCGAGCCTCGACCAGCTTCCATTGATCCTGCGGTCCCTGGAGCCCGATGCCGAGGTTGCGATCTTTACGGCCAACGGAGACAGCCTCGCGAGCATTGAGCCGCAGTTGGACCAGCTCTGCGGGGTGGTCGATCACAGTCCGCGCATCCATATCATCGGCTGTCAGGACGTCCCGGGCTTTGACGCGGTCGCCAAGGCCGAAAAGGTCGATACGGCCAAGGTTGTTGTCGGCCTGTTGGCGCTGGCCCGGCAGGTGCTGGACGAATACCCGAGGATCAACTGCCTGCTGCTCGAATGTACGGAGTTGGGGTGTTATGCCAATGCGCTCCGGCAGATGTCCGGGCTGCCGGTGTATGACGCCATCACCTATTGCAACAGTTTCATGAGCGGCTTTACGTTCGACACCAAGTTCGGCGTTCAGCCCTAGGGGTCTGACGCGTGGGCGGTGCGGTGCACCCGAACGGGCTGGGCCTGTGATTTGCCCTGACCGGTTGGGCACCATGACCGCCCGGACCCCTCCACATCAAGGCACGGCTGGCATCTCGCAATGAATGGGCTGCCGTCTCAGCATTGGCGCGCGAGGATCGCTCAATCACGCGACCCCGATCCAACCCCTCTGGTCGGCGCAGCATTTGGTCCGATCCCGGAGATGGCGCAGGTCGTGGCTCAATACCCCCCAAAGGCGCGCCGGTCGGGTCGGTGTCGGTTGTATCCCATGCCTCATCACGTGACCCCGCGGCATCTGTCACGGCCGCGTCAAAGCGTCCAAGAACGACTAACCGAAGTCGGTCATGATCAAGAATCGCTTCGCCACTTGGGGCACTTTCTGCGTCACGATTGAAACACCCACCCTATGGTCGAGGAGGACACTGGGATGGCCGAAATTAGCCCCAATACACGGCTGCGCGTCTCGCCGTTCTATGAGGCAACAGTCATGGAAGGCGTCACCTCGTTTTCGCCTTACAACAAGATGCTGATGCCGGTTTCTTTTGGCGATCCGGATGCCGAATACGACCGGTTGCTGAATGGCGTCGCCCAATGGGATGTGGGTGTGGAGCGGCAGGTCGAGATCAAGGGCCCTGATGCCGCCCGTCTGGTGCAGGTGCTCTGTGTCCGGGATCTGTCGAACATCGAAGTCGGCAAGGGCAAATACGTGCCCATGTGCGACCACCGCGGGGTCATGCTCAACGATCCTGTGGTGCTCAAGCTGGCGGATGATCACTATTGGATTTCGATCGCTGACAACCCGATGTTGCTCTGGGCACGGGCCGTGGCGCGCGAACGTGGCTTTGAATCCGAGATTTCCGAGCCTGATGTCTCGCCCATGGCGCTGCAGGGTCCCAAGGCCGAGGCCGTGGTGGCCGCCGTCTTTGGCGATTGGATCCGCGAGCTGAAATACTTCTGGTTCGCCGATGCCGAGGTCAACGGGATCCCGCTGAAAATCCAGCGGTCCGGCTATTCCAAACAAGGCGGGTTCGAACTGTATCTGATGGATGGGCGCCGGGGCACCGAGCTTTGGAACATCGTGCGCGAGGCTGGCCGGCCTTGGGGCATCGGGCCAGGTGGTCCCAACGCGTCGGAGCGGATCGAAAGCGGCCTTCTGTCCTTTGGCGGCGATACCGACGACTACTCCAACCCCTTCGAAGCGCGTCTGGGCAAATACGTGAGCCTTGATCTCGATGACGATGTGATCGGGATCAAAGCGCTGCGCGACTTGCACGCCCGCGGTGTTACGCGGCGTCTGATGGGCGTTGTGCTCGACAACCAGCCCCGCCAGCAGACGCATCAGATCTGGTATGGCGTCTATCACGAGGGGCGCGAGGTCGGGTCGATGGTCAACGGGGTCTGGTCACCGCGACTGCAGACCATGATCGGCTATGTGCTGGTGCCCAATGAGATTGGCGTCGGCGAACGCGTGGACGTCATGCGCCATGGTCAGATGGATGCCGGCACGATCAGCGATTTGCCGTTTATCTGACGACCCTCCCGAATGCGAGACAATCGGGGGATCACTGCTATGTGGTCCTCCGATCAGCGATAGGTGCTGTCGCAGCCGGGGTCTTGCAATGGATGACTGGATTTCTTTCACCGGGCGCGTCGTTGCCATGGAATGGGGCGACAGCGTTTTTACGGTCCTGCCGATTCCTGACGATGTCATGGAGGTTCTGGCGCGAGACGGGGCCAGGCGCGTGGACATCGAGCTGAATGAGTGTCCGTTGAATTTGGCTTTGACCAGGGCGCCGGCCATAGATCAAGTATTTGTATATACAGGAAAGTCGGTTCTGAAGGAGGTCGGGTTGGATCCCGGCAAAGAGGTTGAGGTCCGGTTGCGCAAAGCCGATCCCGATGCGGTCGACGTGCCGGCGGATGTCACTCTGGCGATCCAGGCCGCAGAGCTGACCGGCTCATGGGCCGCGTTGACACCGGGCAAACAGCGCGGGCTTGTGCATCACATCGCAATCGCAAAGCGGGCCGGGACGCGCGCGAAGCGGATTGAACGCTTGCTCAATACGCTTCGCGGATAGATCGCTCAACGGGCGCCCCGGTTCGCCTGACGGTCAGTTGCCCGGTGTTTTGACCTCGTACATCAGCCCCTTGGCGGTGCCTTCCGGAAAGCCCGTCCAGTAGGTGTGATCGTCGTTTTTGGTCCCGTCGTCTGCGACGGACCAGATCCCGTCGTTGCTGTTGGTGACCAGGTCGAGGTAGCCCGATGCCGAAGCATCATCCTTCAGATAATGGTTCATCCAGGCGGTCACGAAGTGCTGGGCGATGTTGTTCATCCGGGCGGACTCCCAGACCGGGTCGGAGTAATGGCTAGACACGTTGAAGCCCAGATCAGCGGCGAACCGGTAACTTTCCGCCGGGGCTGGCATCGGCGCTCCGGCATTATGGCCCGCATTGGCATAGGTCAGCAGCGCCGTTTCAACCCCGGTGACGTTGTCCCAAATAGCGCGGATCCCGGTCTCGTATTGGGACACATCATCCTGCGAGCCGGCGATAAACAGCATCGGGATCTGCACGCCGGCCAGCCCCTGGGCATCCCAGAACCCAGTGTTCATGCCCCATGGCCCAAACGCAACGGCGGTTTTGATCCGCGCGTCGGGCAGCGCGTTATGCGTCTCGCTGCCGGCCTGATGAATGCCCAGCGTGCCGTGCGGACCGCCCCACGGATAGCCGACGGAGGTTTCGGTCACACCGCCCCCGGCCGTGATGATCGCGCCGTAGCCGCCCATGGAATACCCGATCAGCCCGGTGTTGCCAGCGTCATAGAGCCCGTCAAACGCAGCGCCGTCGGCGCTGAGCTTCGCAAGTTCTTCCAGCACGAACAGCTGGTCGAGCGAGCGATTCACCAGCGTCGAGCCAAAGGCGGCCTGGGTGCGGTAGGTGCTGTCGGTGTGATCGATGGACGCCACGACATAGCCCTTGGAGGCCAGGTTCTCGGCCAGATGGGAAAGAAGGAAGCGGTTTCCCGGATAACCGTGGCTGATGATGACCAGAGGATAGGGAGTGTCCGGCGCCGCCACCGCTGCATCGCGCAGGGCACGGCCTTCGATTGTCACTTCGGTCTTGGCATCGCGCAGAAAGACCTTGAGCGCCGTTTCACCCGTCTGACCCTCGGCGGCGGGATACCACATCTCGACCGTCAAAGGCCGGTCATAGAGCGGCCAGGTCTCAGGCTTGGGCGCGGTCGGATCAATGGCCAGGATATTGATTTGATCGGGGTTTACAAAGCTCAGCTCTTGGACCCCAACGGGCAGATCTCCGTAATTGGCCAGCTCCGGAGCGTCCGGCAATTGGGTGTCGATGCGGTTCTGGGCGAGTGTCACAGGTGCGGCTACCAGGGTCAGCGCCAAAGCGGCGGCGGGAATTCGTGTCGTGTACATAATCCGATCTCCTCCGTATCCTCCACCTTAGGGTGGCCGACCTGCATGACAAGCGTTTGACGCCAACTGCCTTAAGGTCAGGTTCCCTTGTCGGGGCCTTTGGCCTGCCGACGGCGAATGCGGGCGCAGATCTCAAAAATGAGACCCGCGCGCCTCTTCGGGGCAGCGCGAGTCGCATGTCCGTCCGGCACAGGGGGTCAGGCGTCAGGCGACATTGCTTTCGGCCATGACATCGGCAAAGGAAGTAAAGAACTTGCTGGCCAGTTTCTTGGACGTGCTCTGGATCAGCCGGCTGCCCAATTGCGCGAGCTTGCCGCCAATATCGGCCTTGGCCTCATAGCGCAGAATGGTCTCGTCGCCGTCAGCGGTCAGCGTCACATCCGCGCCGCCCTTGGCATGGCCCGCCGCCCCGCCATTGCCTTGGCCCGACAGCGAAAACGCATCCGGTGCACCGGCCGTGTCCAGTGTCACATTGCCGCTGAACTTGGCCTTCACCGGACCCACTTTCAGCACGACCTTGGCTTCCAGTTCCGTATCCGACTGCTTGATCAGCTCTTCGCAGCCGGGAATGCAACGCTGCAGGACGTCCGGGTCATTCAATGCGGCATAGACCACGTCTTTCGGGGCGGAGATGCGGATTTCGTCTGAGAGTTCCATGGAGAGTCCTTTTCTAGCAACAGGGAAACTTGATGCGCGCCAGGTGCTCGGCCTGTTCCGGCGTCGGGCGCCGCCGTGCAATCCATCTGTTCAACACGGCGATCATGCGTCCTTTGCCCCTCGTCTGCGCACCTGGATCAGCTCTGCCAGGATCGACAGGGCAATTTCTTCTGGGGTGACGGCTCCGATATCCAGCCCGGCGGGGGCGGATATCATGGCAACCTGGTTGTCCGAGGCGCCCGCCTGCACCAGCTTGTCCGCCAGAACGGCAAACTTCTTGCCGCTGCCGACAAAGGCGACATAGGCGGCGCCTGCTTCCAGCGCCTTTGAAAGCGCATCCAAGTCGCCCTGACCCTGCGTGGCCACCACAAGAGCGCGCAAGCGGGCCGGGTTGGCGTCAGGCGCCGCGTCGCGGGAGATGGCCCAATGGAAACTGGGTGCAAGCGTCGCAAGGGCCTCGGCCACCGGGGAGGTGCCCAGCACGACAAGTTCCGGCATCGGCAGGCAGGGTTCGATGAAGATGTCGACCGTGCCGCGTGACGGGCAGCCGTTTCGCGCATAGGTCACGCCCTGGCTTTCACTGCCGGGCGCCACGCCGAGATCCGACAACAGGTCCTCCGGCGCGACCGAGATCAGCTGCGGCGTGCCGGTTTCGATTGCTGCGAGGGCCGCGCGCTTCACCGCACCACGGGTGCAGCCGCCGCCCAGAAAGCCTTGAGCGATCGTGCCGTCAGCGCGGATCAGCGCCTTGGCGCCGGGTTTCGCGGCGGTGGTCCCGGCAGTGCGCACGATGGTTGCAAAGGCAAAGGGCTCGGCGCGGTCGCGCAGGTCCTGCGCCGCTTCGGCAAAGTCGTCTGACAGGAACTCGGCAGGCGTCATAGCGTGACAAGCTCCCGTTCCAGCGCGGCCAGATCATCCAGCGTATTGGCAGGCGAAAACAGGTCGAGGTGGGGCAACGCTGCCGCCATGCCAGCGGCGACGGGTTCGTAATCTGCCCAGCCTTTCAACGGGTTGAGCCAGATGATCCGGCATCCGCGCTTGCGCAGTTTGGCGAGCGCCGCATCGAGCGCTTCCGGCTTTGAGGTGTCATAGCCATCCGAGAGGATCAGCACCACCGAGCGCCCGTCGACGAATCGCCGGGCATAGGTGTCGGCAAACCGCTGCAGGCTCTCGCCGATCTTCGAACCGCCGCCGAACCCGTCCGCCATCAGAGACATCCGCCCGATGGCGCGCATCGCATCCTTGTCGCGCAGCGCTTCGGTGATGCGGACCAGCCGGGTGTGAAACAGATATGCATCCGCCGTGGGATCACCACGCATCAAACCGGCGAGGAACGCCAGAAAGACCTGTGCGTACACGCTCATCGAACCCGAGACATCGCAGAGCGCCACGATCTTGCGGCTGCGGGCGGGGCGTTTCTTGCGGTAGAGCCGCAAGGGTTCGCCGCCAGTGGCGAGGCTGCGGCGGATGACCTTGCGAAAATGCAGCCGGTCGCCCTTGCGGTGGGCGATGCGGCGGCGCGAGCGGCGGTCACGGAGCGCTTCGCCCAGACGGCGGGCGACGGCTTCGGCCGCATCGATCTCGTCGGGGCGGACCAGATCGCGCAGGTCGCGTCGGCTGAGATTGCGGATTTCGGTCGCGATGAGCTTGCCTTCGCCGTCGCTTTCGGCCTCGCCGTGACCGGCATCGGGTGCGGTGGACTGACCTGCGCCGCTGCCATCCTCGCCTGCTGCGTCGCGCGACGAATGCACATCGTCATTGGCCTTTTGCGGCGCGGGTTTCGGGATCACCTTCTGGCGGACCCGGCCCATGTCCATCCAATAGGCGTCAAAGAGCGCATCGAAGCGCTCGACATCTTCCCGACAGCCGGTGCACACGGCCTTGAGCGCGGCGCGCGTGGTCTCGGGCCGGGCGGCCTCGATGTGGGTGAGCGCGGCAAGCGCTGTATGGGTCTCGCGCGCGCCAAGCCGCAGCCCATTCTCGCGCAGATGCGCAAGAAAGCCCGCCATTCGCGCGGTCGGACCGGGATCGCGGCCGGCAAAGCGGGTGACACGGCTCATGCGGCTTTTCCGGCGATGCGCTGGGCGACCTCGGTGGTGATCTGCGCGCGGTCGGACTGGGTCTTCAGCAGCGTTGTGAGCGTATTCTGCAGCACGGCAGGGTTTTCGGTGAGATCGGCGATGCCGAGCCCCATGAGAGCGGCGGCAAAGTCGAGCATCTCTGCGACGCCGGGGACCTTTTCGAGCTCTTCCTTGCGGAGATTTTGCACGAAACCGATGACCTGATCGGCAAGCCTGGATTCAATGTCCGCGCAGCGGGCCTTGAGGATCGCCAGTTCGGTCTGGCGGTCGGGGTAGTCGACATAGGCATACAGGCAGCGGCGGCGCAACGCGTCCGAAAGATCCCGGGTGCCGTTGGAGGTGAGTATGACAATCGGCTTGGAGGTGGCGGTTATGGTGCCAAGCTCGGGAACGGTGATCTGAAACTCGGCGAGCATTTCCAGCAGGAAGGCTTCGAATTCCTCGTCGGCCCGGTCGATCTCATCGATGAGCAGCACCGGGCGCGTCTCCTGGGTGATGGCCTGCAGCAGCGGGCGTTCCAGCAGGTAGTCACGCGAGAAGATGCGGTCTTCGATGTCCCCAGCCGCCTCGCCCCGCTCGGAGGCGGCGCGGATCGCCAGAAGCTGGCGCTGGTAGTTCCATTCGTAGATGGCCTGCGCGGCGTCCAGGCCCTCATAGCATTGCAGACGGATCAGCCGGGCGTCGCGGGCGGCGGCGAGGACGCGCGCGACCTCGGTCTTGCCGACACCGGCGGCGCCTTCCAGAAGAAGCGGGCGTTCCAGCGACAAGGCGAGATGCAGCGCAACGGACAGGTCATCCGAGGCAACATATCCCACGCGCCGGAGCGCCGTTTGGAGGTCAGTGTGAGTCATTGAGGTCTCCGCAACGGCGGGGTGAACCCCGCCCTACACCCTGTTGTGGGCGTAGGGCGGGATTTATCCCGCCGCTAGCCGTGCAGGCCAAGGTCGTGCGCGGTTTTCCAGATCCGCCAGTGGTCATGCGGCATATGGGTGTGGCGCAGACCAAAGGCCCGGAACGCATCGTTCACAGCGTTGGAGAAGCAGGGCACGCCTCCCACATGCGGGCTCTCGCCCACCCCTTTCGCGCCGATCGGATGATGCGGGCTTGGGGTCACGGTGTGATCGGTCTCATAGTTCGGGACCTCCCAGGCCGTGGGCAGGAAGAAATCCATCAACGTCCCGGTCTTTACGTTGCCCATGTCGTCATAGGCAATCTCTTGGCCCAGAGCGACGGCGAGCGCTTCGGTCAGGCCGCCATGGATCTGGCCTTCGATGATCATCGGGTTGATCCGGGTGCCGCAATCATCAAGCGCATAGAAGCGCCGGATGTCGGTCACACCGGTGTCCACATCGATGTCCATGACGCAGACATAGGCCCCGAACGGATAGGTCATGTTCGGCGGATCGTAGTAGCTGACCGCTTCTAGACCCGGTTCCACCCCCGGAATGGCCTGATTATAGGCCGCAAAGGCGATTTCCTTCATGGTCTTGAACTTCTCCGGCGCCCCCTTGATGACAAACCGGTCCACATCGAACTCAACGTCATCATCGTGGACTTCGAGCAGATAAGCCGCGATCATCTGTGCCTTGGCCCGGATCTTGCGTCCCGCCATGGCCGTCGCGGCACCGGCCACCGGCGTGGAGCGCGACCCGTAGGTGCCCAGACCATAGGGCGCGGTGTCGGTATCGCCTTCTTCGATGGTGATGCTGTCGGCGGGAAGACCGATCTCGGTCGCCAGGATCTGCGCAAAGGTCGTCGCGTGGCCCTGCCCCTGCGAGATCGTGCCAAGCCGGGCAATGGCCGAACCGGTTGGGTGGATCCGGATCTCACAGCTGTCGAACATGCCCAGACCCAGAATATCGCAATTCTTGACCGGACCGGCGCCGACGATTTCGGTGAAAAAGGTCAGGCCCACGCCCATCAACTTGCGCGTCTTACCGGCCTTGAAGTCCTCGACCCGCTGCGCCTGTTCGACCCGCAACCCGGCATAATCTACCGCTTCCAGGGCCTTGTCCCAGGCCGTGTGATAGTCGCCGGAGTCATATTCCCAGCCCAAAGCGGACTGATAGGGGAATTGCTCCTTCTTGATGAAGTTGATCCGGCGCAGTTCGGCGGCGTCCATGTTCAGCTCAATCGCCAGAACCTCGATCATCCGCTCGATGAAATAGACCGCCTCCGTCACCCGGAAGGAACACCGGTACGACACCCCGCCCGGCGCCTTGTTGGTGTAGACCCCATCGACCGCCAGATACGCGACCGGGATGTCGTAGGACCCGGTACAGATGTTCATGAATCCGGCCGGGAATTTGGTCGGGTCGGCGCAGGCGTCAAAGCCGCCGTGATCCGCCGTCGTGTGGCACCAGAGCCCGGTGATCTTGCCCTCTGTCGTGGCGCTGATCTTGCCTTTCATCCAATAGTCGCGGGCGAAGGCGGTGGTCATCAGGTTTTCCATCCGGTCTTCGACCCACTTCACCGGCACGCCGGTGACAATGGAGGCCACGACCGAACAGACATACCCCGGGTAGGCACCCACCTTGTTGCCAAAACCGCCGCCGATATCAGGGCTGATCACCCGGATATTGTGCTCTTCAATGCCGGAAATCAGCGAAACCACGGTCCGGATGGCATGCGGCGCCTGAAAGGTTCCGTGCAGCGTCAGTTTGCCGTTCACCTTGTCCATCGAGGCCACGCAGCCGCAGGTCTCAAGCGGGCACGGATGGGTCCGGTGGTAGTAGAACATATCCTCGGCCACGACCTCGGCATCGCCGATCACCTGTTCAGTGGTCGAGGATATGTTCTACTACCACCGGACCCATCCGTGCCCGCTTGAGACCTGCGGCTGCGTGGCCTCGATGGACAAGGTGAACGGCAAACTGACGCTGCACGGAACCTT
>JBCDEC010000030.1:0-26456 GCA_039179965.1 Pseudomonadota bacterium | reverse complement strand
GGATCGTTGAACGGCATGTCCATGACATGTTCGACCCCCAGCACATACATCGCAAGCCGTTCGAGCCCATAGGTCAGTTCACCGGACACCGGTTTGCAGTCCTGTCCGCCAACCTGTTGAAAATAGGTGAACTGGCTGACTTCCATCCCGTCGCACCAGACCTCCCAGCCAAGCCCCCAGGCGCCAAGGGTCGGGCTTTCCCAATCGTCCTCGACAAACCGGATGTCGTGAAGCTCCATGTCGATGCCGATGGCTTCCAGCGATCCCAGGTAGAGGTCCTGCAGGTCCGGCGGGCTCGGCTTGATGAGAACCTGAAACTGGTAGTAGTGCTGCAACCGGTTGGGGTTTTCGCCGTAGCGCCCGTCGGTCGGACGCCGCGAAGGCTGCACGTAGGCGGCCGCCCAGGGCGTCTCGCCCAGCGAGCGCAATGTTGTGGCGGGATGAAAGGTCCCCGCACCCACCTCCATGTCGTAAGGCTGCAGCACCGCGCACCCCTTGGACGCCCAATAGGTCTGCAGTCGCAAAATGATCTCTTGAAACGAGCGCGGAGCCCGGCTTGCGTCAAGCATATCTGTCTTCCCCGATGGCGCGGCCACGTCAGCGCGGCCAGATGGATCAGCGGCCATTGCATAGGGGCCACGGAGAGCAGGGTCAACGCTTGGTCGCCCTCTGTCAGAACTTGTTTCAACACAGGAATTCATGGTCAAATCGGATTGTCGCAAGATGCCGCGTGATGGCCCGATCCAGGTCCTGCCGCTGGCGGGACAATTGAGGAACGCGCATGAAGTCTTTCATTTCCTGGATCGTCGCGGCGATCCTTTTAACGGTGCAAAGTGCGGTCGCACAGCAGTTGCCGGACAATGTCTGGGTGCAGATCGAAGCCCACCCCAGTCTGAGCGTGGCCGAGGAACGGGCGCGGCGCTATTCGTCAGAGATGCCCGATGTCAACGGGTTTGCCCTTGGCGGGTCCTGGTATGGCATCGCCCTTGGGCCTTATGCACCGGAAGACGCCCAGCAGGTTTTGCAGGTCTACCGGGCCGAAGGAAAGATCCCGCGCGACAGTTACATCACCAGTTCCCGCAGCTACGGGCGCCAGTTCTTCCCCGACGGCGCAAGCCTGACCGCGCCGGCCGCGCCCGCGACACCTCAGATTGCAGCCCCGGCCGCGCCCCAGACCCCCGCCCCGCCGCCGCAACCGGTGGACGAAACGGCGGCCGAGGCGCGGGCCTCCGAGCGGCTCCTGACCGCCGAAGAGCGCAAGGATCTGCAGCGTGCCCTGCAATGGGGCGGCTACTACAATGCCGGGATCGATGGCGCCTATGGCCCGGGCACCCGGCGGTCGATGCGCGACTGGCAAATTGCCAATGGGTACGATCCGACCGGAATACTGACCACACTGCAGCGCGCCGCGCTTCTGGATGATTACAATCGCCCGCTCACAAGTGTGGGCATGACGCGGGTGAGCGATCTGCAGGCTGGCATCGCGATGGAAATGCCGATGGATGCGGTGCGGTTCGCCCGCTACCAGTCGCCCTTTGCCCATTACGAGGCGGCTACGGCAGACGGGATCCGGCTGCTGCTCATCAGCCAGCCGGGCGACAGCGCCAACCTGTCGGGTCTCTATGATATCCTGCAGACGCTGGACATCGTGCCGCTGGACGGCCCGCGCGAGCGCGGCCCGCGCGGCTTCACCATCGAAGGCCGCAACACCCGGATCATCACACATGTGGAAGCCAGCCTTGTGGACGGAGATATCAAGGGTTTTCTGCTGGTGTGGCCGGTGGGCGACGAACGCCGCCGGGCGCGGGTGCTGGAGCTGATGAAGGCAAGCTTCACCCGCCTGCCTGGTACGCTCGACCCGCTGGCGGGCGCCGATCGGGAACAGCGCGTCGACCTCGTGGCAGGCTTGCAGGTGCGCAAACCCAAAGCCACGGTGTCAGGCTTCTTCGTCGATCCGTCGGGCACCGTGGTCACCAGTGCCGCAGCCGTGCAGAACTGCGGGCGCATCACGCTGGATGACACCTACAAGGCGGGTCTTGTGGCCTCCGACACGGCGCTTGGCGTGGCGGTGCTGCGGCCCGAAAGCCGTCTGGCCCCTTCCGCTGTGGCCCGTCTGGCGACCGTCTTGCCCCGGCTGCAATCGGAAATTGCCGTGGCGGGCTATTCCTTCGGCGGCACGCTTGGGGCACCGACCCTGACCTTTGGCACGCTGTCTGACACCCGCGGCCTGAGCGGAGAGACCGACCTCACCCGTCTCGCCCTTGCGGCTCAGCCCGGTGACATTGGCGGCCCGGTCTTTGATGCCGGTGGGTCTGTCTTGGGGATGCTTTTGCCGGAACGCAGCGGGGCGCAGCAATTGCCCGGCGACGTGCGCTTTGCGGCGAAGTCCGACGCCATCACCGTCCTGCTCTCCGGCGCCGGGGTCGGCGGGGCGACCGGAACGTCAAGCCAGAGCGTGGCACCTCAGGATCTGATGCGCCTGGCTGAAAGGATCACGGTTCTGATCAGCTGCTGGGAGTGAGCCCCGGCGGCGCGGGGTGGGTGGGCCACACTGCCCTCACCATCGCGCGCAGCACAGGCCGGGGAGCGCAGCCGGGGCGGTGTCAGGCCCGGGACAGGGCGAAGTCCGGCGCAGCCAGAGTGGAGGTGTCGGGCCCGCGCAGTGTCAGGGGCGGTGTCGAGCCCGGGCGGGGTCGGGCCCGGGCGGTGTCAGGGCCGGAGCGGTGTCAGGGCAGGAGCGGTGTCAGGCGCGCCAGAACTTCACGGTAAACATCACATAGACCGCCAGCAGCTCCAGGCGTCCGATCAGCATGGCCGCGCTCAGCATCCATTTTGCCGCATCGCTCAGCGAGGCAAAATTCCCGGCCGGTCCGATCGTATCCCCAAGACCGGGACCGATATTGGCCAGCGCGGTCGCTGCACCGGAAATCGCGGTGATATTGTCCACCCCGGTCAGGCTCAGCCCGACGGACAAGACCCCGATGGACACGATGAAAAAGACAAAAAACGACATGACCGAGCTCAGCACGTCCTCGGAGACCGGCCGCCCTTCGTAGCGCGGAATGAAAACCCCGTGCGGCGAGCCAATTTTCATCAGCTGCGCGCGGATCGACGCAAAGAGCAACTGAAAGCGGAAGACCTTGATGGAACAGGTGGTCGACCCCGCACAGCCACCGATCAGACCGACAAAGAAGAAGAGCCCGATCAGCGATGGACCCCATGTCATGTAATCGGCGCTGGAATAGCCGGTGCCCGACAGGATCGAGACAATGTTAAAGAGCGCCTCGCGCAGCGACTGCTCCCAGTGGTGCGCGAAAACCGTCAGAAGCATCAGCGTGGTGGCCCCCACTAAGACGGCGATGATGGCCAGAAAGGTGCGCACCTGGCTGTCGCGCCAGATGGCCCCGCCGTCTCCGTTGATCAGCTGCACGTACCGCACAAAGGGCAAGGCCGCGAGGATCATGAAGACAACGGCGGCATATTCCGCAGGTCCTGAAAAGGTCCCGAAGGATGCATCATAGTTGGAAAACCCACCCGTCGACACCGTCGTCATCGCATGCACGACGGCATCGAAGGGCGACATGTCGAGCCCGATATAGGTGATGATGCAGGCGATCGTGATCCCGACGTAGATCAGTGAGATCTGGCCGGCGATCTGCGTGGCCCGGGGCAGGATTTTGCCCATCGTCTCAAAGCCTTCAGAGCGGAAGATCTGCATCCCGCCAACCCGCAGTTCGGGCAGGAATACCATGGCCACGACAATGATCCCGATCCCGCCCAGCCATTGCAGGATACCCCGCCAAAGCAAGATCCCCTCTGGCAAATCGTCGAGTCCGGAAATCACCGTCGAGCCGGTAGTGGTCAACCCGGACATCGCCTCAAAGAGCGCATCGACAAAGCGCAGTTCGGTGGCACCGATGATCAGCGGCAAAGCACCAAAGATCGGCAGGGCCAGCCAGACGCCGGTGGTCAGCATAAAGGTTTGCTGCAGGCTCAGTCGGTCGGGCACAGAATTGGCGGTACACAGCGCGATCGTACCGCCAACCAGCATTGAAATGATTGCGCTTTCGAAAAAGGACGCCCAGTGGCCATTGCCGACCACAAGGTCAGCGCACATAGGCACCAGCATCGCGGCGCCCAATGCGGTGACGAGGAGACCTATGACATAGGCAACGGGGCGCGGGTCAAGCATGAGCCCAAGCGTTGGCGCGCCCCGCGCAGCCTGTCAAGCGGTGCAATTGCGTTCCCGAAAAGAAGCGTGATCAGCTCTTGGTTCCGGGCATTGGTGGAGGCGTCGATGGCTTTCGTGCGGCCCGCCGCGGTGCGGGATTGGGCGCGTCTGCCACAGCATCGGGTGCCGCCGGTGTCGGCTTGGGTGCGGCCGCCGCCGGGCTGGCGGATGTTTTCGCTGCGGTCTTGGGTTCTGTCTTGGGCGCAGTCTTGGCCGCAGTCTTGGTCGCAGTCTTGGTCGCAGCCTTTGGGGCGGTCTTTGGGGCGGTCTTGGCCACCGTCTTGGCAACCGTCTTGGGGGCGGCGACCGGCGCAGCCTTGGGCGCCGCTTTGGGGGCGGCCTTTGGCGCCGCTTTGGCACGCGGCTTGCGCGGTGCAGGCGCTGACTTGGCCGGCGCGGTCGGAGCGGCCTCTTCGGTCGCCGTCTTTGCAGCCGGAGCGGCCGTGGCGGCCTTTGGCGCCGGTTTTGGCTTTGGCGCGGGTTTGGGGGCCGCCTTTGGCGCCGGTTTCACGATCGGCGCAGCTTCTGATACGGGCGCCGCGGCTGTCGGTGCGGGGGCCTCTTTCAGAACCGGTTCGGCCGCAGGTTTCGCCTTGGCCGGCGCCTTGGCTTTCGGTGCCGCCTTGGCCGCAGGCTTCGCAACCGGTTTTGCAGCCGGCTTCGCGACGGGTTTGGCCGCAGGGGTCGGCGCGACACCCGCCTCGCCCACCGGCATGCGGATACCGGCGGCTGCAAACGGAACGGAGGCCAGCTCGGTCATCATCCGCATATTGCGATAGGGCATTTCGACGACGGATTGGCTCAGCGCCTGAAACAGTTTCATCTGGGTGGCCATGGCGTCTCCAGCCATTTGGATCATGGCCACGGACATTTGCATCTGGGGTCTCATTATACGGGTGCTCCTCGCATATCTGACAGTTTCCGAGGGCGGTCCCAGGCCGTCCCCTTTGAACACGTTGCAAGCACAGCAATTCCATCGCCCACCGCGCGTCAGCCGGGAGCAAGTATAGCGCAAGCTATTTCGCTTGTGCAGAGGAAAATGCTGCAACGCGGCATTGCACGGCGAGAAAGTGACAAAATCAACGGTTCCGGCGGGGAACCGCTGTTGTTATGTCACAGGCAGGCGTCAGCCCGCGTGGTGCAGCGAGGCAAACAGCAGCGGGTCGAGGCTCTCGGCGTCAAATGTCGGCCCGTTTGTCAGCACCGAAACCGCATCATGGCTGTGCAGGCTCTCCTGGTGGCTGGCGATCACACGGAAATCTCCGATCCGCTGATCGCTCTGAAGCTGTTCACAAAAGAGCCGAGCCGCATCCTCGACAAAGATCGGGTTGGCCGCGTTGAGCTCGGCAAAGGCCTGTTCGTCCTCGCGCTTGACCATCACCTGGGTTTCGGTCGGCACCGCGCGGCGGCAGGCGGCAATCAGATCTTCAAACCAAAGACAGGGGGCATCGGGCTCCACGGCCACGGAAATCCGCGCAACCGAACGCTGGGAATGCGGCGTGGCCAATTGCCCGCGCATGGCCCGGGCATGTTCGGAGAGTTCCAGCGAACAGGGGCAGGTCGACGAATAGACATAGTCGACATGCATGATTTTCACGCGCACGCCGTCGCGCTCCACCAGTTCCAGCGAAATGTCGTAATACTGATAGCCCATCAGGCCCGAGCGCAGGCTTTCGACCTTCATCGGGAAGGAAAACCGCATCAGGATCCGCGCATCAAAGCTTTCAAGGTCCGATTTGTAGTCATCCAGCGCCTTTTCGATCACCTCGAAGCTGAAGGTCTTTTCGGCATGGGCATAAAAGCTGCGCATGATGCGCGACATGTTGATGCCCTTCTTGTCGGCCTCAAGGCTGACCGACCCGGTGACACTGGTTTCCAGCGTCACGTCACCAATGTCGCGCGTGCGAAAGCGGATCGGCAGCCGGAAGTTCGAAATTCCGACGTGCTGGATTTGCTCGCGCGCACCGCGGATCAGGCTCGACGGCCCGTTCTGGAGATCCGGCAGCGAGGCCTTGTAATTTGCATCTACCGCAAAATCGCTCGGATACTGGCGCGACAAGGACGGATAGGCGACCGAACCGCCCCCGGGGATCAGATTGGCGATCGCGGGATCCAGCTGCGATATCTCTGAATCCGAAGCGACTTTGGCCCAGCTGCGCAAGACCGACAGGGCCTCCTGCGCCTCTTTCTGATCCGGCGCCCGTGCAAGCGTAGGAGCGTGAATGGTCATGACAAACCCTCCATGTCGGCACACGTGCCCATTGCGGGTGCGTTGCCTTTGGTATTCTCATTTAATACGCAAACCGACGGACAGCGGATGTTGCAACCGAGCTCACGGTTCCGTGATCATGGGTCAGATCTGTGACAAGGCGCCCGACAGGTCCGCGATCAGATCCTGCACGTCTTCCAGCCCGACCGAAACCCGCAACAAGCCAGGTGTGATCCCCAGCGCGTCTTTCTGCGCATCGGGCAGCCGTTGGTGGGTGGTGGTCGCGGGATGGGTGACGATGGACTTGGCGTCGCCCAGATTGTTGGAGATCGTCACAATTTCCAACGCATTCAGGACCTTAAAGGCCGCCGCTTGCCCGCCTTTGACATCGATGGAAAGAACCGTTCCGCCCTGCCCCATCTGGCGCTGCATCAGCGCATGTTGGGGATGGGTCGCCAGTCCCGGAAAGAGCACACGATCCAACGCGGCATGGCCGTCCAGCGCCTGCGCGAGGCGCAATGCGCTTTCGGTCTGGGCCCGAACGCGCAGATCAATTGTTTCCAGACCTTTGAGCATAACCCAGGCGGTGAAGGGACTCATCGCGGCGCCGGTGTGTTTCAGGAAAGGCTCGGCGGTCTTTCGGATGTACTCCCGCGACCCGAGGATCACGCCCCCCAGCGTGCGCCCCTGCCCGTCAATGTGCTTGGTCGCCGAATAGACGATGATATCGGCGCCCAGATCGACCGCTTTCGAAAAGACCGGCGTCGAAAAGACGTTGTCGACAATGACAAGGGCGCCCTTGGCATGCGCGATCTCGGCCACAGCCGCAATATCGACCATCTCCAGCGTTGGATTGGCCAGGGATTCGAAGAACACCGCCTTTGTGTCGTCACGCACCGCGGCGCGCCATTGGTCCAGATCCGTGCCGTCGACAAAGCTCACCTCGACCCCATAGCGGGTCAGCACCTCTTCGAGCACGTAAAGACAGGAGCCGAAGAGCGCCCGGGCCGACACCACGTGATCCCCGGCCCTGAGCATCGACATCAGGGAGGCCGTGACGGCGGCCATGCCACTGGCCGTCGCGAAGGCGTCTTCGGTGCCTTCCAGCGCGGCGATGCGGTCTTCGAACATGGCCACGGTGGGATTGCCGTAGCGGGCATAGATGAACTCGTCATCGCCAGCCTGCAGAAACCGGGCTTCGGCCTGCTCGGCACTGTCATAGGCAAAACCCTGGGTCAGATAGATGGCTTCGCTCAGTTCACCGAACTGGCTGCGCCGTGTGCCGCCATGCACCGCCTTGGTGCGTTTGCTCCACGATTTGGTCATGTCATTCCTTCCGCCTCCGCAAGGGAGGATCAAAAAAACCCCAGTCGCGGCCAAGCGAAAGGGGTCTTTCGTCTGACCTCTTTAGCGGCATGTTTAACGTGGCCCGCAATCCGGTAACAAATCGCCACGATCGTATTCTGTTGCGCATACGACGCATGTTGCGCCTCGTCAAGCACCGTCACGGTCCTGTAACCGTAGCTTCACACCCCCGTCATATGCGTCCGACATGAGAGCCCCACCACATCTTGTGTGAGTCGATGCGATGCCCATGATCAGGCTCAATGCGGACGGACCCAGGCTACGGCCCCGATCCGGTGAGGTTCTGCCCTGTTTCAGAACAGCTTCTGCCGGGCCGGGACCGATCATCGTGATGATCCATGGCTACAAATACCTGCCCGGACACCCCGATCACTGCCCCCACCACAAGATCCTGTCGATGCATCCGAACGTCTCCTGCGTGAAGATGCAAAGCTGGCCACGCCGGCTGGGCTTTGGTGCCGGTCACACCGATGAGGGTCTGGGCCTGGCCTTTGGCTGGAACGCCCGTGGCGCGCTTTGGACCGCGCGGCGCAGTGCGGTCGCCGCTGGAGCGGCTCTGGCCGAGGCTATCGCACAGCTGCATCGCCACAACCCACGGCGCCCGCTGCATATTCTGTCTCACTCGATGGGCACAGAGGTCGCGCTGGAGGCGCTGCGGCAGCTTCCGCCGGGCAGCGTGCAACGCATCCTGTCGATGACCGGCGCCTGTTATGCCAGCCGGGCCCAGTCCGCCCTGGCGTCCCCGGCCGGACAACAGGCCGATTTCATCAACGTTGTGAGCCGCGAGAACGATGCCTTTGACTTTCTCTACGAGCGGATCCTCGCCCCGCCCACCCGCGGGGACCGTTCGATTGGCCAGGGCCTAACGGCCGACAACGCGGTCACGATACAGATCGATTGCCCGCGCACGCTCGCCCACCTGGATCGCCTTGGGCACCCGATCGCCGGTCCGGAGCGCCGGATCTGCCATTGGTCCAGCTACACCCGCCACGGAATCCTGCGCTTTTACAATGACCTGATGCGCCAGCCGGAGCGACTGCCTCTGCGCGTGCTGCGCCAGGGCATGCCGCAGGACCCTGACCCGCGCTGGTCGCGCCTTCTTGTGCGCCCCAGAGTTCCGGCGCCCCTGCCCTATCTGCCCAACGCATCCTGATCGCCGCCGACCGGGCCCGTTCATGCGTTCAGGTTTTTGGTTTTTGGTTTTTGGTGTTGAAAATCATATCTTTACTGGAACCCTGTCGGATGGGAACCACGGCCCCGCCCGACCGGCAAGCGGACCGCTCCGCATGTGTCGCAGGCGAGGATGGCCCAATCGCCGATGGGCCCAACCGGGGCTGAGCGCCTCTGACGACGGGCCAGGGCCAAGGTCGTGCTGATAAACTCCATGCGCCCGAACCCGGTTGCGGCCGGCGGCCCCTGTGGCGTTCAGCGGCCTCGCGCGCTGCGAGCAGATCCGTGCGGGCGCCGTCTGGCCCAAGCGGTCCGGAGGCAGTCGACGCCCTGCAGGAATCAGGACGCCTAGTTCTGGTCTTCGGTCTGGATCAGGTACCGCTGCAACGCCACGATCTGCCACCAGAGGAAGACGAACAGCACTGCAGGGAAACCGAAGGTCTCGATCTTGACCCAGGCGTCCGTCGACATGGTGCGCCAGACCAGTTCATTGCCCACGCCCAGCGCCAGAAACATGAAAAAGAGCCGGCGCGTCAGGATCATCCAGCCTGCGTCCTGCATCGGCATCAGATCGTTGAGGATGTAGGCAAGGTAGGATTTGCCCTGCACGAGCCCGATCCCCAGGAGCGTGGCAAACACGCCGTAGACAATCGTCGTCTTCATCTTGAAGAAGCGTTCGTCGTTGAAATAGGCGGTGAGGCCGCCAAAGAAGATCACCACCACGGCAGTAAAGATCTGCAACTTGCTGAGATGCCCGGTGAGCTTCCACAGGATCGCCATGCAGACCAACAGGATTGGCACAAAGAGCAGCGTGGCGACGATAAAGCCCGAATAATCGGTGCCGCCCAAGGTGAAGGTCTCGTCCCGGACCCGCAGGTAGATCAGGAAAAAGGCAATAGTCGGGCCCAGTTCGAGCGCCTGTTTCACAAAGGGATTGATCGGGCGTTCCGTCTTCTCGGTCATCTCTAGCCTTTCCTGCGCCTATCCGCCCAGTTCAACTATCACGGCGCCCAGCGCGATCAATCCCATCAATGCGGCCCGGCGGGGGCCGACGGGCTCTTTCAGGACCAGCCAGCCAATCAGGGCGGCAAAAACCGTCGAGGTTTCGCGCAAGACGGCGGCTTCGCCGACCTTGCCCAGTCGGGTGGCCATCATCACCGAGCCAAAGCTGCCAAAGGCCACCAGCGATCCGATCAGGCCACGGGTCATCAGTGGACGCAGTGCGGGCGGATCGGCCATGCGGCGCCAGCGCACCCAGGCGATCAGCGGGAAATCAACCGCGGTGATCAGGAAAAACCAGGCCAGGAAGGTGAAGGGCGACGGGGTGTAGCGGATGCCATAGGCGTCATAGGTCGTGTAGAGCGCCACCAGCGCGCCGGTGCCGACCGCCAGCCAGAGAGCGGGAACGAGGGTCTCGCGCAGGATCTCCAGATGCACGAGGTTATAGGCTGCAAGACCGAAGATCCCCGCCAGCAACACCGCCACGCCCAGCCATTGGGTGCCCGAGAAGGTTTCGCCAAAAAGGATCCAGGCGCCCAGCACGGTAAAGAGCGGCCCGGTGCCGCGCACCACCGGGTAGACCACCGTAAAGGCGCCGCGCTCATAGGCCAGCGCCATGCCCAGTTTGTAGAAGAAATGGATCACCAGCGCGCCGGCCAGGAGCGCCCAGGCCCAGCCTTCGGGCCAGGGCACCAGAAACAGACAGATCGGCAGCGAGAGCACAAAGAGCCAGCTGTCGATGGCCCCGCGTGTCAGCCAGGGATCGTGGCGGCCCTTTTGCAGCGCACCGAAGACCGCATGGAGCAAGGCTGCGGTGAGGGCGAGGACCATGGCGAGTGTCTCTCCCGCTTCTGTGCCTTCCAGCGCGAGCAACGCCTCTGTCATCGCCTGCGGCGAGGCGCCGGGGGTTTTCCACCCCCAGACCCCCGAGGGGTATTTGTCAAAAGAAAGAAGACCATAGGCGCCTAACGCCCGAGGCCGGTCAGAGCGGCAGCGAAGTCTTCGGGGTCAAACGGCGCGAGGTCATCGATTTGCTCACCGACGCCGATGGCATGGATGGGCAGGCCGAATTTATCCGCCAGAGCGACCAGGACGCCGCCGCGCGCGGTGCCGTCCAGCTTGGTCATCACGAGGCCGGAGACGTTGGCCATGGATTTGAAGGTCTCGACCTGAGACAAGGCGTTCTGGCCTGTCGTGGCGTCGAGCACGAGAAGCGTGGTGTGTGGCGCTTCGGGGTCTTTCTTGCGAATGACGCGGACGATCTTGGCCAGTTCCTCCATCAGGTCGGCGCGGTTTTGCAGCCGGCCCGCCGTGTCGATCATCAACAGGTCTGCGCCGTCGGCTTCGGCGCGGGTCATCGCGTCAAAGGCCAGGCTTGCCGGGTCGGAGCCTTCGGGCGCGGTCAGCACGGGCACGCCGGCGCGCTCGCCCCAGACCTGGAGTTGTTCGACGGCGGCCGCGCGGAAGGTGTCGCCGGCCGCGATCACCACGGATTTGCCGGCCGCCTTGAACTGACTGGCCAGTTTGCCGATCGTCGTGGTTTTTCCGGAGCCGTTGACGCCCACGACAAGCACCACCTGTGGCCGTTTGGGATACAGCGGCATGGGGCGGGCGACGGGGTCCATGATGCGCGCGATCTCTGCGGCGAGGAGTTGTTTGATATCCCCGGTGGAGACCCGCTTGCCGTAGCGGCCTTCGGCGATGTTGGCGGTCACGCGCAGCGCGGTGTCGACGCCCATATCCGCCGTGATCAGAAGCTCTTCGAGTTGTTCGAGCATCTCGTCATCCAGAACGCGGCGCGGCGCGGCAGTTTCACTGCTTTGAAAGAGCCGGCTCAGCAGGCCCGGTCCGCCGGTTTCTGCCGGCCCATCCGGAGACGGCGCGGGGGCGGGTCGGGGGGCCTCAGGGGGCGCTCCGGGCGCCTCAGCGACGGGTTCAGGCGTGGAGGATGCCTCGGAAGGCTCTGAAATTTCAACATTTTCTGCGCCATCCTCGACAATCGCCTCAAGCCCGTCTTCGAGCTTGGAGGAGGACTTGAAGAGCCGGTCCTTGAGTTTTGAGAAAAAAGCCATGAGGCGGTCTCCGCGCAGGGTTTCTCCCACCTAATGCGGAACCGTTCGGGATGGAAGACCGGGCGGCGGTTTGATGCGGGTCGAGACTCAATCGAAGCCGCGGCGGTGGAAGCCTGACAGCGCTTCTGTCACTCTGCAGTCCATGCGCATTGCCCTTTTGATTCTGTCCGTCCTTCTGACCTGTCCCGCTATCGCCCAGACCCCGATGGGGGCGGAGGCCTTTGACAGGTATACACGTGGTAAGACCTTGTTTTTTGGGGCAGAAGGATCGCCCTACGGGGTCGAACGCTATCTCGACAATCGCCGCGTGATCTGGTCGTTCCTCGACGGGCAGTGCCAGAACGGGGTCTGGTATGAGGAAAACGGGCAGATCTGCTTCATTTACGAAGACCGGCTCGACCCGCAATGCTGGACCTTCTACGAGGGCCCGAACGGGTTGATCGCCCGGTTCGAAAACGACCCCGAAGCGACCGAACTCTACGAGGCGCAGGACATTGGCGAGGACATGTTGTGCTATGGCCCGGAGGTCGGCGTCTGAGGCGCAAGGCGCGATTTCGTCCGTTTTGTACAAAACGCGGAGCGGGGTTTGACCGTTTTGTACCCATGCGGCGTACCACAAATTTCAGCAGATCTGACGGCAAATTAGACACAGGGCAGCCAGCCTTGGGGGCGGGTCCGATTGGTCTGGATGTCGCACGGCGACCGGGCAGAGGGGCCGAACCCGGGGCCGGAGCTTTGTCGGCTCAACCTTGGGGTATGCCCGCTCATGGCAGGGGGACTGGCCGATTGGTTTGGAGGTCGCGCGGCAACATGGCAGTGGGACTGAACCCGGGGCCGGAGCTTTGACGCCGCGCCCTTGAGGCATGCCCGCTCATGGCAGGGGGGACGCGGCGATTGGTCTGGAGGTCGCACGGCGACCGGGCAGAGGGGCTGAACCCGGGGCCGGAGCTTTGACGCCGCGCCGGCATGCCCGCTCATGGCAGGGGGGCGCGGCGATTGCTGGCGGCCAGGCCAGCTGCCCGGCTTCTGCGGCGTTCTGATTGTCCATGCAGGAGTCCGCCTGCGGCTGTCACGGGCTGGCACGGGCTGGCACGGGCTGGCACAGGCTGTCACGGGGGCCAGCCGATCCGGGCGGGCGCGTCAGAACAGGGATCCCTGATCGGGCGCGTCCTCCTTTGACTTGCGGGCCGGTTTGGCGCTGCCGGAGACCGTCAGGCGGCCATCGGCGAATTCGATCTCCAGGGCTTTGGCCTGTGCGGCGACGGATTTGGTGGGCAGCACATGGGCGCCATCGCGCACCACCGCATAGCCGCGCGCCAGCGTGGCGCGGTAGCCCAGGGTTTCGCGCAGGCGGTCCGCCGTTTCGATCTGGCGGCGCCAGTCGGTGATTTGCGTTTGGGCGGCAGCAGTGAAGCGGTCGGACAGGCGCTGGTAGTCGCGCTGCGCGGTGGCCAGATCGCCGCTCAGCCGGCGGGGTTGCAGGCGCGCGGCGCGCTGGTCAAGATCGCGTCTGCGCTGCGCCACCGTTCGCACCAGCGCGGGCGCGAGGCGGGCGATGAGCCGGTGCGCCGTCTGGGACTGCGTGGCGATCAGACGATGCACAGCAGCAGGACGCAGGCTGCCGGTGCTTTCGCTCAGGCTCAGGCGGCGGCGCTGGATGCCCGACGTGAGCGCCTGGGGCAGCTTGTCCGACAGCAGATCGAGCCGTTGCCGCGGGCTTTCGAGCAGCATCTCGGGGCGCGGCAGGGCGCGGGACAGATCGCTCAGGCGCTGGCGGCGCTGGGTCAGCCCCTGCCCCTGCGCCCGGGTCAGGCGGGCGCGCTGATCTTCGACCCAGGCCATCAGGTCAAGGCGCACCGGCACCGCCAGTTCGGCGGCCGCCGTTGGCGTGGGCGCGCGTTTGTCGGCGGCGTAGTCGATCAGGGTCGTGTCGGTTTCATGCCCGACAGCCGAGATCAGCGGGATCCCCGAGGCTGCCGCGGCGCGCACCACGGTTTCTTCGTTGAAGCCCCAGAGGTCTTCGACGGATCCACCGCCACGGGCCACGATCAGCAGATCGGGCCGTGGCAGGGCGCCGCCGGGGGTCATGGCGTTAAAGCCTTCGATGGCGCCGGTGACCTCGGGCGCGCAGCGCTCACCCTGAACGGCGACCGGCCAGATCAGCACCTTGCGCGGGAACCGGTCGCGCAGCCGGTGCAGGATGTCCCGGATCACCGCGCCGGAGGGCGAGGTCACCACCCCGATCACCTCGGGCAGAAAGGGCAGCGCTTGCTTGCGGGACTCCTCGAACAGGCCTTCGGCGGTTAACGCGGCCTTGCGCTTTTCCAGCATGGCCATCAGCGCGCCCAGACCGGCGGGGCGCACGTCATCGATGATGATCTGGTATTTGGACTGTCCCGGGAAGGTGGTCATGCGGCCGGTGGCGACGACCTCCATGCCTTCTTCGGGCTGGGTGGTGAGGCGCGCGGCCACGCCTTTCCACATGACGCCGGCGATGACGGACCGGTCATCCTTGAGGTCGAGATAGACATGGCCCGAGCGCGGGCGGCTGACCCGCCCGATTTCGCCCCGGACCCGGACATGGCCGAATTCGCCCTCGATGATGCGTTTCACCGCGCCCGAGAGTTCGGAGACCGTGAATTCCGGGGCATTTCCGGCGGCGCTGTCGTCGTCGATGAGATCCATATCCGGCCTCTGTTCCGCTTTGATCGCGAGGGTACGCCAGAGCGGGGCATGATGGAAGCCGAGCGCTTGTTCCTGGGGTCCCGGGTGCGCTAAGAGCGGCGCAACGGCGACGATGCGTGCTCTCTTGGGTGGCAAGGATATGCGCCAGGACTTGGGGCGTGACGCGTGCAACGACACTGGCATGACTTGGCGCGCGACTGGGGGCACGATTTGGGGCACGATTTGGGGCACGATTTGTGGTGCGACTTGTGGTGCGACTGGGGGCAAGATTTGTGGCGCGATAAGGGCGACGACCTGGGTCACGATGCGGGTCACGATGCGGGCCACGATGCGGGCCACAGCACGGGCGAAGGAGCGGGCGGTTTATGAATATCCTCATTCTGGGCGGCGGCGGGCGCGAACATGCGCTGGCCTGGGCGGTCTTGCAGAACCCGAAATGCGACAAGCTGATCGTGGCGCCCGGTAATGCCGGCATTGCTCAGATCGCGACCTGCGCGGATCTCGACATTGAGGATGGCGGCGCGGTGGCGGTCTTTGCCGACGCGCATTCGATCGACTTCGTGATCGTCGGACCGGAGGCGCCGCTGGCGGCGGGTGTCGCGGACCGGCTGCGGGACGAAGGGCTTCTGGTCTTCGGACCCTCGGGCGCGGCAGCGCGCCTTGAGGCCTCCAAGCGGTTCACCAAGGAGATCTGCGCGGCGGCGGGGGCGCCGACGGCGGCCTATGCGAGCTTTACCGAAGCCGCCCCGGCCAAGGCCTATGTGACGGCGCAGGGCGCGCCGATCGTCATCAAGGCCGACGGGCTGGCGGCGGGCAAGGGCGTGATCGTGGCAATGGATGAGGCCACCGCGCTGGCGGCGATTGACGACATGTTTTCCGGCGCCTTTGGCGGGGCGGGCGCCGAAGTGGTGATCGAGGACTTCATGGCCGGCGAAGAAGCGTCGTACTTTGTGCTCTGCGATGGCACCGACGTTTTGCCGATTGGCACGGCGCAGGACCACAAGCGGCTGGGCGACGGGGACACCGGGCCGAACACGGGCGGCATGGGCGCGTATACACCGGCGCCGGTGATGACCGACGAGATCACCGAAAAGGCGCTTGAGGAGATCGTGCGCCCCTGCATGGCCGAGATGGCGCGGCGCGGGACGCCCTATCAGGGGGTGTTGTATGTCGGGTTGATGATCCGGGACGGTCAGCCGCGGCTGGTCGAATTCAACGTCCGCTTCGGCGATCCGGAATGTCAGCCGATGATGATGCGGCTGGGCGCGCAGGCGCTGGATCTGATGCAGGCCGCGGCAGAGGGGCGGCTGGCGCAGACACAGGTGAACTGGGCCGCAGATCACGCCATGACCGTGGTTCTGGCCTCCGAGGGGTATCCGGGGTCCTATGAGAAGGGCTCGGTGATCGGTGGGCTGGAGGCCTTGCCGGAGACCGCCTTTGAGATGTGTTTTCACGCTGGCACGGCGCGCCGGGACGGGCAGGTCGTGGCCAATGGCGGGCGGGTGCTGAGTGTCACGGCACGCGGCGCGGATCTGGCCGAGGCCCGGGCGCGGGCCTATGCCATGGCCGAGGCGATCGACTGGCCGGAAGGCGTGTTTCGACGCGACATCGGGTGGCGCGCCCTGTGACGCGGTTTGCCTACCGGCCCGCCCCGACGCAGGACCCGCTGGTCTTTGATCTGACCGGTACGCACTTGTCACTGGACGGGGACTGGTCGATGGATCTGGCCATGGCCAAGGCGCGCTTTGTGCGGCAGCGCTTTGGCGAGGTCTGGTTGCGCCAGCTTGACCTGATGAGCAACGGGACAACCCGGCGGCTGGTGCTGCGGGTCGATGCGCAGACGGCCCCGGCGGATATGGCCGCGCACAAGGCGCTGCTGATCGCGGTGGCCGAAGCGCTGGCGCAGGCGCAGCCCGATGCCCGGATTGCACTGGGGGCCGAGGGACCCGCGCGCCGCCTGCTCTTTGGTCTGGGCATTGTGGCTTTGGCTTCGGCGGTGCTCCTCGGGGCCGTGACCTGGCTCACGGCGCTGCCGGAGGCGCGCGCCCTGCCAAGTATGCTGCCTTTGGGGTTGCTGGGGCTGCTGGGCTTTGCGCTGATCCGGGGCGCGGCGCCCGGGCGGGCGAAGCCGACGCTGGATGCGGCGGGTTTCAAGGCGCTGCTGGACGGGCTTGACGCGACAGCACCCGGCACGGACTAGGGCGGATCGCAGGCTGGCGGGGCTCTGTGGGCCCACGGCGCCCTCAGCGCGGTGCGGCAAGTGGCGGGCTCAGCGGCAGGACAGGGCATTCAGAAGGGCGGCGGGGCCGGTAAAGGGCGCTTCGGGACGCGCTGGACGAGAGAGCACCCGGCACGGATTAGGGCGGATCAAAGAGACCGGCAGGGCCGTCGGGCCCACGGCGCCGTCAGCGCGGTGCGGCATGTGATGGGCTCAGCGGCAGGACAGGGCATCCAGAAGGGCAGCGGGGCCGGTAAAGGGCGCTTCGGGACGCGCTTGACGAGAGAGCACCCGGCACGGATTAGAGCGGATCGCAGGCTGGCGGGGCTCTGTGGGCCCACGGTGCCGCCAGCGCGGTGCGGCAAGTGGCGGGCTCAGCGGCAGGACAGGGCGTCCAGAAGGGCAGCGGGGCCGGTAAAGGGCGCTTCGGGACGCGCTGGACGAGAGAGCACCCGGCACGGATTAGAGCGGATCGCAGGCTGGCGGGGCTCTGTGGGCCCACGGCGCCGTCAGCGCGGTGCGGCAAGTGGCGGGCTCAGCGGCAGGACAGGGCATTCAGAAGGGCGGCGGGGCCGGTAAAGGGCGCTTCGGCTTCGACCTTCAGACCGTCTGCGGTCAGGCGGGTTATCATCACCCGCTGCCACCGCGCATCTGCGGTCACGATCTCGGGCCTGCCAGCGCAGGTGCGGATACCTCCGGAGATGAAGTCTTCGCCGATGCGGTGATTGGCCAACCCTTCAGCGGCGGCAATCTGGGTCAGAGCCCCATCCTGATAGCGCCAGATCCGCAGGGTCCTGGCCAGATGCGGGCGGTCGACATAGGCGATCTCGACCCGGCCATCGCCATCAAGATCCGCCGCCCCGACCGGCGCCAGCCAGCGATTGGTGCGCCCGATATGGGGTGTCTCGGCCAGTTTGCCTTCCGGCCCGTAAAGCGCCAGGGCCGCGCCCCGCGCCATATCCGTTTCGACCACCATCACCGCATCCGCACGGCCATCGAGAGTCAGATCGACCAGGCGCGGGGCAAGGTCCTCGAACACGTGATCCTGTGGCAGGGTGACATCGCGTGGGGCGGCCTCTCCGGTCAGCCTGATCCGCAAGGCGCCGTATTCGACCCCGTCGCCCAGGACGGCGTGGGCGTAGCGGGTGGTCGGGGCCAGAAAGGTGGCGGACTGGATGCCGGAGGTGTCGGAGGCAACGGCCCGACCTGCGCCCGTCACGGCCAGACACAGGACCAGCAGACGCAGGACCAGCAGACGCAGGCCCAGCAGACACAGGCCCAACAGACAGTGGCCCGGCAGACACTGGCCCGGCAGACACTGGCCCAGCGATCTCAGCGCGCGGCGGGCGACACCGGGCCACAGGCGGGCCGGGTCACGCCGCGCCACCGACGTTGGCGACAGGGCCATGGGCAGGACCAAAGGCGAAGCGAGAGCCAGAGCCAGAGCCAGAGCCAGGATCAGATCTGTTTTTCCGGCATCTGCACAACGAGCCCTTCCAGAGCGTCGGACACGCGCAGCTGGCAGGTCAGACGCGACCGGGCCGGATCGGGTTCAAAGGCGAAATCCAGCATGTCCTCTTCCATGTCATCCTTGGCGGGCAGTTTCTCAACCCAGTCGGGATGCACATAAACATGGCAGGTCGAACAGGCGCAGGCGCCGCCGCAATCGGCTTCGATTCCCGGAATATTGTTGTCCCGTGCGCCTTCCATAACGGTCAGCCCGTTGGCCACGTCGACCACATGTTCGGTGCCGTTGTGCTCGATGTAAGTGATCTTCGCCATGGTCCCTTATCCTTTGCGTCGGTCAGATCTTTCCTAGACAAGCCAGACCACGGGGACCAGCCCCAATCGGTCGCACCCGGACGCCAGACTTGCCGGAACGTCGTGGGCGCTTTACCTGTGAGCACATGTTCGTCACGCCTGTCCCTGATGGCCCGCCCTGGCCGCGTCCGCCGGCCTGCCTGCCGGCCCGCCAGATCGACGACCCGCCGCAGGGCGCGCGGGTCTGCGTGGCGGGGCTTGTGATCCTGCGCCAACGTCCGGGCACGGCCAAGGGCGTGATCTTTGTGACGCTGGAAGACGAAACCGGTGTGATCAACGTGATCGTCTGGCGCAATATCTATGAACGGTTCCGCCGGGCGGTGATTTCGGGCCGGCTTTTGCGGGTCACCGGCCGTTTGCAGCGCGCCCATTCGGTGACCCATGTTCTGGCCGAAGAGATCGAGGACATCTCTGACATGCTGGACCTTCTTGTCAGCGGCGAGCCGATGCCGGAGCCACGCCGATAGGTGGCGCCAGAGCGGCGTCGGACAGTGCAGAGCCTGATCCCCGTCCCGTTCCGGGCCGGCCGGCTTTTTGGCCCATCCCTGGCCCACCCTTGGCGCGGCCCGCAGAGCTGTCTAGTCTAGGCGCACACCGCCCATCAGAGGCGGAGCCAAAGTTAACGGGCCGTATGAACTCCTGCCGACCCTCTTTCGCCTGTCTGGCCACCGGCGCGCTTGTTGCGCTGGTGATGCTGTCGGGATGCGCGACCACCGACCCGGGCCGGCTGCCGGAGCCGCCGGCGGGTCTGCCGCTGGCCGGTCTGCCGGGGCAGGCCCCCGAAGGAGCGCCGGCGGGCACCTGCTGGGACCGGATCGTGACGCCGGCGCGGATTTCGACCACCACGGAGCAGGTGCTGGACCGCCCCGCCGTGCGTGATGCCTCCGGCACCGTGCTGGCCCCGGCGGTGTTTCGCATTGAAACCCGGCAGGAGATTATCGAGGAACGCCAGGAAACCTGGTTCGAAACCCCCTGCCCCGACATACTGACCGAGGATTTCGTGGCCTCGGTGCAGCGCGCGCTGGGGGCGCGCGGGCTCTATGTCGGACCGATCACGGGGGAACTCAATCTGGACACCCGGCGCGCCATCGGACAATATCAGGGCGACCGCGGCCTGGCTTCGCAGACACTGGCGCTGACGACCGCCCAAGAATTGGGCTTGGTTTCCATCGACCCGCAGCCAACGCCGCCGGATTAATCTGTCTATGGGCGCTTCCCCGCTTCCCTGCCCGCGCGTCAAGCCAAAAGACCGGGACAGCAAACGGGCAATCCGCTACACTTCGCGAACACGCCAGCGCAATGGAGCCACAGGGTCATGCAACGCGCCAAGGGATTTCTTTCAACGGCCTCGCCTCTTTTGACGGACATGTTGGAGGGGCTGGCGACCACGATCCGACTCGACAAGGGCCAGATGCTGTTTGACGCGGGCGATCCGGGTGATGCGCTGTTTGCGGTGACGCAGGGCGCGCTGGAAATTTCGGTCTGTTCAGAGGACGGGCGCAAGCTGGCGCTGGATATCATGCGCCCGGGCGCGGTTCTGGGCGAGATCACCCTGTTTGATCCCGGTCCGCGCACCGCCACGGCGATCGCCCTGGAACCCTCCGCGCTGCGCCGGGTGCGCCACCGCGACGTGCTCAGCCAGATCCGGAAGCATCCGGACCTCGCGATTGACCTGATCCATCTGGCCGGACAGCGGATGCGGTGGATGAACCGGCAGTTGAACGAACAGGTCTTCCTGCCGGTGCCGCTGCGCCTGGCGCGCAAGCTTCTCTACCTGACCCAGGAAGAAATGGCCGACCAGCAACTCAAGCTGAGCCAGACCGAACTGGCGGAATTCGTCGGCGCGACACGGGAGGCCGTGTCCAAGACCCTGTCGTCTTGGAAGAAGGACGGCGTGGTCGAAGCCTCGCGCGGGGGAGTCCGGGTCCTGGACCGCTCGGCTCTTGAACTGATCGCCGATCCAGAGCTCGTCTGACGCGGCTTAGCACCAGATTCCTGCATATTTTTCAGAATGGTCTGGTATTCCGGACCCGTTTTCCTGCAGTCGCTGTGAACGCGTTCACAGTACTATCCGCGCAACTTGTGGCACATTGAGTTCACCAAACGGACACATTGTTTCACCACTTGTAGGGAAAAGTATCATGCACAGTAAGTCCATCCACAGCTCCGCCGAACGCGCCCCCAAGATCGCTGTTCCGAGTGCAACTGGCCTGAAAGGGCTCGTCCGTTGGATCCTGTGCAGCGCGGGCCAATACCGGGCCACCCATGACCTTGTACTTCGCGAGTACAGCCGGTTCTGAGATTTCGCTTCTTCCAATTCCCCAGCGGGTCGACCCACCTTGTCCCACATCAGGGCCGGCCCGCATCTCAAAGGCGTTTTAGGACAGGAGCATAGTTCACAAGCCCTTTTCCGGGCGACACACGTCCTTCTGAGCGATTATTGCATCGATAATCGGACCGGAGCCGGCCAAGTGGGTTTCCCACCGTCCCGGATGAGCCAGCGGTTCGTTTTCTCAGGAGACCCCGGGTAATATCCCCACCTGGATTGGCGTCCCTGTCGCTGCTAACCTGATATCTCCCCCAACTTAAAAAGCCATGCGCCGTCAGGCACATGGCTTTCTTTTCTGCCGCGCCGCCGATGGTATCAGTCCCGGGCGGCGCAGCCTGCGGCGATGGTGTAGGGGTTTACCCGCCTGTCATTCCTCTGCGAGGCTGATGGCCACAAAGCGCGGGTCGCCGCCGCGGCGGACCAGCAGCAAGAGCGACTTGCGCCCGGCCTCCTGAGCGACTTCGATCCGATCATCGAGCGCCGAGAGCGTGTCGACCTTCTGCTGACCGGCCTCGGTGATCAGATCACCGGCGCGCAGGCCTTTTTCATAGGCCTCCGAGGTTTCGTCGACGTCGACCACGACAAGGCCGGTCTGGTCTTCGGGGATGCCCAGTTCGTCGCGCATCTCTTCGGTCAGAACCGACAGGGTCAGGCCGAGGATTTCACGTTCGGTGGCGCCCTCTTCCTGGTCCGGCTCCATGGCGACGGGTACGGCGTCTTCGGCGTCTTCGCGCCGGCCGAGCGTGACGAGGATGGTCTGTGTGCCATCTTCGCGGAAGACCACGACGCGGACCGATTTGCCGATTTCCGTATTACCGACCTGTTTGACCAGGCTGCGGGTGTCATCCACGTCGACACCGTCGAAGGTGAGGATGACGTCACCGGCCAGCAAACCGGCTTCCTTGGCGGGGCCTTCCGGCACGTCGGTGATCAGCGCGCCCTTGGCCTCTTCAAGACCCATGGCTTCGGCGATTTCCTCGGTGACATCCTGAATGCGGACACCCAGCCACCCACGGCGGGTTTCGCCGAATTCACGGAGCTGGTCGACCACGCGGGTCACCACGTTGGAGGCCATCGAGAAGCCAATGCCGATCGAGCCGCCATTGGGCGACAGAATCGCCGTGTTCACGCCGACCACGTCGCCGTCCATGTTGAAGAGCGGACCGCCCGAGTTGCCCCGGTTGATCGCCGCATCGGTCTGGATGTAGTCGTCATACGACCCCGAAAGCGCCCGGTTGCGCGCCGAGACAATGCCGATCGAGAGCGAGAAGCCCTGCCCCAGCGGGTTGCCCATGGCCAGCACCCAGTCGCCGACACGCGCCGTGTCGCTGTTGCCGAAGCTGACAAATGGCAGCGGCTCATCGGCTTCGACCTTCAAAAGCGCGATGTCGGTGTTGCGGTCGGTGCCGATCACCGTGGCTTCGAGTTCTTCGCCATCGAAGAATTCGATCAGGATTTCATCGGCTTCGCGGATCACGTGTTCGTTGGTCACAACGTAGCCGTCTTCCGAGATGACAAAACCCGATCCCAGGGCCGAGGTGCGGCGCGGACGGCTGTTGTCATTGCCGCCGTTGCGATCCTGAAACTCACGGAAGAAGTCCTCAAACGGAGAGCCTTCCGGCACCATGCCCTGCGGCCCGGTGCGTCCTTCGATCACGGTGGAGGTGGTGATGTTCACCACGGCGGGGCTGATTTCCTCGGCGAGCGGCGCGAGGCTGTCGGGGCGCGCTTGAGCCCAGACCGATTGTGTTAAAACGAATGTCAGGGCAACGACAAGAAGCCCCAAGGCATTCCAACCCCGGTTCGGGGTCCAGCGTGTCAGCGTCATGTTCTGAGGCTGCATCCTCTGTATTCTCCTATCTAAAATCGGGCTGTTTCTGCTCCGTCAGCCCCTGTGTAAAGGTCCCAGTATCCACACAGCTACAGTCGCTGGAAGACATCTCCCATGCCCAATTCTTCACTTGCGCGTGACAGTAATGTCACAACGCCGCGAGCGAGCCAAGGTTGAAGCCTCCCAGCCAATGCGCCATCCACAGAAAAATCAGACCGGAGACGACCGCGAGCATCCCCATTTGCCGCCGTGTGGGCAGCGGCAGGTCGCGAAGCACCTCGGCCAGCCGGTCCAAAAGCGAAGGGGCCAGCCACCAGACCAGCCCCTCGATGATCAGTACAAGTCCGACGCCAAGACACAGCGTGGCGATCAATTGGTTGCGCCGTCTTCGGCGTCTTCAGCCTGTTCGAGTTCGAAGTTGTCGACCTCTGTGTCGACTTCCTCGAGCGCCTCGCTTTCGGCCACGCCTTCCTCAAGCGCCTCTTCGGCGGCCTCGAGGTCGGCTTGCTGCGCGGAGTCGACCACGGCTTCGGGCAAAGGCGTCGATACGGTGATGTCACGTCCACCCGTGGGCGAGCGCAGATAGTCGAAGAATTCGCCGTCCGGTGAGAGCACCAGCGAGGAATTGCGGCCCTGCAACGAGCGGGTGTAGGCGGTTAGCGACCGGTAGAAGGCGAAGAACTCTTCATCCTGACCATAGGCGCTGGCGAAGATCGAGTTGCGTTGCGCATCCGCTTCACCGCGGATGATCTCGGCTTCGCGCCGCGCTTCGGAGGTCAGTTCGACCACGGTCCGGTCGGCCTGTGCGCGCACACGCTGCGCGGCTTCGTTGCCTCGGGCGCGTTCATCGGTGGCTTCCCGTTCGCGTTCCGCCCGCATCCGTTCGAAGGTGGCTTCGAGGTTCTGCGTGGGCAGGTCGGTGCGTTTGAGACGCACGTCAATGATCTCAAGCCCCAGATCGAGGGCCTGGCCCAACGATCCGTCACGGATGCGCAGCATCAAAGCCGCCCGGTCGGCGCTGAGAATTTCATTGGAGCTCACCGAACCCAGGACTTCCCGGGTCTGGGCGCGCAAGACCGAATCAAGGCGCTGCGAGGCCACGCGAATGGAGGTGTCGCCCGAAGCGCCTGTGGCTTCGCGGAACTGTTCCACTTCGGCGATCCGGTAGCGGGCAAAGGCGTCCACAACCAGGCGCCGGTCATCCAGCGGGGTGACTTCCAGCGGATCCACATCGAGAGACAGGATACGGTCATCATAGCGTTCGACGACCTGAATGAACGGGATCTTGAAGGCGAGACCCGGGTCTTCCTTGATGGCGACCACGCGGCCAAACTGCAGGACCAGCGCTTTTTGCCGTTCATCGACAATGTAAACCGACGACAGGATGATGGCGATCACCACAACGACGGCAGGAAGTATGAAGTTGACCTTGCGCATCACTGATCTCCCGAGCCCGACCGACGCAGCTCATTGAGCGGCAGATAGGGCACGACCCCCTGGCCTCCGCCGCTTGAGTCGTCGAGAATGATCTTGTCCACGTCGCCAAGGACCTGTTCCATCGTCTCGAGGTAGAGACGCTTGCGGGTCACTTCCGGAGACTTTTGATATTCCCTGAGAACGGCTTCGAAACGGCTTGCTTCACCTTCGGCTTCGTTGATGACCCGGGCGCGGTAGCCTTCGGATTCTTCGATCACCTGCGCGGCTTCACCACGCGCTTCGGCGAGCACGCGGTTGGCGTAGGCGTCAGCAACGTTGCGCAGCCGGTCGCGTTCCTGCGCGGCGGCTTGCACGTCGCGGAAGGCGTCGATCACGGGCGACGGCGGGTCGGCCTTGTCGAAGTTGACCCGGACGATGTTCACGCCCGAGCCATAGCTGTCGAGTGTGAACTGGATCAGATCATCCAGCCGGTCGGCGATCTCGCCGCGGTCGCGGTTGAGGATCGGGGCCAGATCGGATTGCGCGATGATCTCGCGCATCGCCGATTCAGACACCGCGTCGATCGTCTGGCTCGGGTCGCGCAGGTTAAAGAGGAACTGGGCGGGATCCGAGATGTTCCAGACCACCTGGAAGTCGATATCGACGATGTTTTCGTCACCGGTCAGCATCAGCCCGGCATCCGAGCCGCGTCCGCCGACACCGATCTCTTCGATGCGTTCGCGGGTCACCGGCAGGACCTCGGCCGTCACGAACGGCCAGGGTGCGATGTTCAGACCCGGATTGCCGATCGACGAGAAGCGGCCCAGGAAGAGTTCGACGGATTGTTCGTCCGGGCGCACGGTGTAGATGCTGGCCATCCCCCAGAGCACCACGGCGGCAAGACCGCCGACGATAACGGTGCCGCGCGTGAAGGCGGGACCACCGCCCCCGCCGCCGCCGCCGGATCCGCCGGAGCCGCCACCACCGCGACCGCCCATCAGGACGCGCAGCTGTTCCTGCCCTTTGCGGACCAGATCGTCGATTTCCGGGATCGGCGGGCCACCCTCATTGCCAGGTCGGCGCGGGCCGCCCCCATTGTCTCCGGAGCCATTGTTGCCGCTGCCGTTGTTGCCGCGATTGCCGCCCCCCGAGGAGCCACCGCCGCCGCCCCATGGGCCGCCGTTGTTACCTGCCATGCGTCGTTTCCCTTTTACGCCGTATACCGGTTGCGATAGAACCTGTGCAGATTTGCCAGGAAATCAAGCGCTGCGGGTCGGGCTTTTCATCGTCACGATCTCTTCCGACATTGTCGGGTGAACCGCAACCGTCCGATCGAAATCTTCTTTGGTCGCACCCATCTTGATCGAGATACCGGCCAATTGGATCATTTCCCCCGCGTTCGGCGCGACGATATGACAGCCCAGAACCTTACGGGTTTCTTTGGAGACGACAAGTTTCATCATCACCCGACCGCGCATTTGGGCGAAAGTTGACTGCATCGGGCGAAAACTCGTCGAATAGACCTCGATGGGCTCGATCTCGCGGGCCGCTTCTTCGGACAGCCCCACCGTTCCCATTTCCGGCTGGGTGAACACCGCACTGGGGATCAGGTCGTGATCCACCGGTGTCGGATTGCCCTTGAAGACGGTTTCCACAAAGGCCATGCCCTCGCGAATGGCGACCGGCGTGAGATTGACACGATTGGTCACATCTCCGATGGCATAGATCGACGGCACGGCGGTCTGGCTGTAGGCGTCGACTTCGATCGCGCCGTTGCGGGCGAGCTTCACGCCTGCCTCTTCAAGGCCCATGTCCGCGGTGTTGGGGCTGCGGCCGGTGGCAAAGAACACCTTGTCATAGACCGCCAGCACGCCGGTGGTGCTCTTGACGCAGACCGGGCCGCCATCGTGCCCGGCCGGGGCGGGCGAGCCAACCGCTTCGAGCGGGAGCGTCATGCCCTTGTGGCCCATGTTGCCGGCGATTTCTTCGGGCGTGGCGTCGCGCATTTCCAGCACATTGGTGCCGACGTGCAGGTCGATGCCAGAGTCGCGCATCTGTTCGGCGATCAGCCCGCGGGCCTCGTCATCAAAGCCGCGCAGGATCTGGGCGC
>JBCDEC010000029.1:0-26597 GCA_039179965.1 Pseudomonadota bacterium | reverse complement strand
AGCGCAGGTCATTCATGGCACGCTCGGACAATCCGATGATGTCCTGACCGTCAAAAATCGCCTTGCCGCCTGCAATGCGCGCGTTCGACGCCAGAACGCGGGTCAGTGCGCGCGCCAGCGTGGTCTTGCCGCAGCCGCTTTCGCCGACCAGCCCGACGATGCTGCCGGGCTGCACGTCAAAGCTGGCACCGTCTACGGCCAGAACGTCCTGCGTTTCGACCCGATAGGCGACGCTGAGGTCTTGCAAAGAGAGGAGCGCGCCTGTCATCGGTCGAGTTTTGGAAAGAGGATCTGCTCGTAGCCGCGCGTGATGAAGAACCCGGCAGAGACGATCAGGATGATGAGAAAGCCCGGAGGCACGAACCAGTAAAAAGAGCCTTTCGAAAGCGCCTGGCTGGCGAAGGCGTCCTGCAGCATGTAGCCCCAACTGATGGACTCGGGGTCCCCGAACCCCAGAAAGCTGATTGAGGCTTCCGTCAGAATGGCCCACCCGATGGCGATCGATCCATAAAGGAACGACAATGGCAGCACGTTGGGCGCGATGTGGCGCAATATGATCTTCACATCCGAAGAGCCGGAGACCCGCGCCGCCTCGACATAGACGCGGTTGCGCAGCGTCAGGGTCTGGCTGCGGATCACCCGGCCCGTGTCGCGCCACAGCACAAGCGCCATGGCGATC
Organism: Pseudomonadota bacterium; assembly: GCA_039179965.1. Lineage (GTDB taxonomy): Bacteria > Pseudomonadota > Alphaproteobacteria > Rhodobacterales > Rhodobacteraceae > Marinibacterium. The sequence continues at coordinate 25,918 of JBCDEC010000029.1, read as the reverse complement.
ACCACGTTCCAGATTGACGGTTCGAGAAAAGCCGACAGGACGATGACGAAGGGCAGGAACGGGATACCGAAGGCTACATCGGCCAGCCGCATCAGCACGGTGTCGATCCAGCCGCCAAAGTAGCCAGCTACGACCCCCACTATGGATCCGATCAGCGCCACCATAAAGGCCGCCGACAGCCCGATCAGCAGGGCAGACCGCGCGCCCCAGACAAGTTGCGAGTAGATGTCGCGCCCAAGTGTCGTCGTGCCCATGATGAATCCCTCCCGCCCGGGGGGCAGGTCGGCGGCAAGCTGGAAGTCGGACGTGAAGAAGATCTCGTTCGGATCATGGGTCGCCAGATAGGGCGCAAAGATCGCAACCAGAATGAAGGTCGCATAAATGGCCAGCCCGACTATCGCCAAAGGATCATGCAGCGGCAGCCGCAATGCGCTGATCCAACGGCTTACCCGGCCGGGCTGTGCCTTTGCGGGGGCGGATGTGGTCAGCTCACTCACGGGTCACCCTTGGGTCCAGAGCAGCGTAGAGCAGGTCAGCAATCAGGTTCATCAGGATCACCACGATGGCGATCATCAGGAAAGCGCCTTGTGCCAACGGGTAATCCGAGGTGGAAACGGCCCGCACCAGCTCGCGCCCGAGACCGGGCCAGGAAAACACCGTCTCGACCACGACATTGCCTTGAATCTGATAGCCCACGGCAATCGCGAAGGACGTCATCACCGGAAGCAAGGCATTGCGCGCGGCATGGCGGATGACCACGGAATAGGTCGACAGACCCTTGATCCGCGCCATGGTCACAAAATCCTCTCGCATGACGTCCAACATATTGGATCGCATCAACAAAAGCGGCAGGCCCTGGCTGTAGATCGCCAGCGTCAGAACCGGCAGGGTCATGTGCCACCAGAAATCGCCGGACGTATAGAGTTGCCAGAGCGTCTCGTATTCCGCGCCCGGAGGACGCGTGCCCCCGGCGGGAAACCACCCAAGGCCAAAGCTGAAGACCGCCAGGAGCAGCATGCCCAACCAGAATTCCGGCATTGCCCGTGTTGTCAGGACCAGCGGTACACCGATCTGCTCCACCAGGGCACCACGTTTCCAGGCCAGATAGGCGCCTGCCAGGACGCCCACCACGTAGGCGATGATCAGCGAAGTAAAGGTCAGGATCAGGGTATTGGGCAAAAGTGCCAAGACACGCTCGGCGACCGGCTGGCGATAAAAGAAGCTTTCGCCAAGATCACCCTGCAGCAGATTGCCCAGATAGATCAGGTATTGCTGCCAGAGCGGTCTGTCCAAACCAAAGCGGGCCATCAGTTCGGCCTGCTGCTCGGGCGTGAAGTTCGGGTCGATATAGGCCGCCAGCGGGCTGCCCGGCATCAATCGGAACAGGAGAAAGAGGATCGTGACCACCGCCCACAGCACAAACGCCGTTTGTAGCACGCGCGCGCCGACGGCGGTGGCCCCTTTCATCTTGGATCTCCTGTCAGGCTCGTGTCGGTACGATCACTCACCCAGCGTCTCGGAGACGCCTTCGGGGTAGTTCAGCTTGCCATCGATGACCTTGTACCCGGCCTCATCCAGCATGCTCTTGGCCAAATCGACCCCTGCCGTCATGCCGTCCACGGTTTCTTCATTGTGCCAGAAGCCCAGCGCCGGAGAGACGACCGAGTTCGACGGCACCGCAAATCCCCGGAAGGCCGCTCCGACAATCAACCGGCGGTCGACCGCTGCCGAGAGCGCCCGGCGGAAGGCCGGGTCGTCAAACGGCGGACGGCGGTTGTTGAACGCCACATAGCGGAACCCGATGTCGACGGTGGACACGGCGGTCAGGTCCGGATCTTCTTCTGCGGCAGTCTTCACCACGGTCGGATCGCCCGGGAAGTCGGACAGGAAGTTGATCTCACCCGAACGCAGCATACCCAGAGCAGCCTCGACATTGGGCACAATCCGAAGAATCCAGCGATCTGCCTTAGGCGCCGCCCAGTGGTCGGAATTGGCCTCCAGAACGACTTCTTCGTTCAGCGTCCAGCTGGAGAACTTGTAGGGTCCAGAGCCAATCGGCACCTCTTCCTGGTGCGACTCCGCGTTGGTCTCCAGAGTAAGCTGTTCTTCGATCACCGGCTCCCAGATGTGCTTGGGAATGATGTTGATCTTTGACAGGCTGGCGGTCAGGAAGGCCGCCGACGGCTGGTTCAGCTTGAACGTGATGTCCTGCCCGTCGATTGTGATCTCTTCGATCGCACTGACAAAGGGCCCATACATCGGCGCTTCGCCCGACCCGGCAGCCTCGAACGAATACTTCACGTCCTCCGGCGTCACCGGTTGGCCATCGTGCCACATCATGTCGTCACGCAGGGTGACCTTGATCGTGGTGTCATCGAGCCACTCATAGCCCGTCGCCGCCCAAGGCTGTGGCAGTCCATCCGGGCCAATCCGCATCAGGCGATCCCAGACAAGCTCGGTAATCCAGCTGTCGGTGCCCCCTGAAATGTAGAGCGGGTTCATCGCGGTGACGTTGTCTGATGCGTTGAGAATAAAGTCTTTGACGTCGCCCATCGGTTCCATCTGGAGATAGCTCCAGGTGTTCTTGATGCCGATGCCCGACTGATCGACGACCGAGTCCGGGTTCCACACAGCCGTGTTGAAGGCATAGGTCGACTGCGGATGCGCGAGCATCATGTTGGGCTGGTCTTCGGCCAGGATGGCCTGTGCTTGGCGCACCAGTTCGCGGCGCTTGTCAGGGTCCAGCTCGATCCGTTGCGCCTCGGCTACGGCGTCAAAGGCATCGCTTTGATAGCCAATGAAGTTGTAGCCCTTTTCCGCCGTGGTCGAATGGAACAGGTTGTAGACGATTTCGTCCGGATCCGAACGTTCGGGGCGCCCTACCATCTGCCAGGCGGTGGTGTCCCATTCGTCGCGGCTGAACCAGATCGCCTGGATCATTTGCTCCCACGGCATCACCTCGACGTTCACATCAAGGCCCAGCTTGCGCCATTCCTGAGCGATCAGCTGGGTGAACTGAAATTCCGCCGGTTGCGCGGCCTGAGGCCTGGTGACCAGGTTGATCGTGCGGATCGGGTCGGCCAGCGCAGGCGCCAGCCCGATCGCCGCCATCATCGCTGCAAGGGCGGTTGATCTGAGGGGCAAATTCATTCCGTTTTCTCCTGTTGGTGTCCAAATGGCATGCGCGGGGATGCGTCTGTCACGCGACGCGCATATCCGAGGCGGTTTGTCCCGCCTTCATCTTCGCCGGGGTCGGCCAGGCCTTTTTGGAATGGGCCAGCCCCATGGAAACGAGCATCTCTGCATGTTTGACCGCAGCGCGGCCGGCATTGACCACCGGCACGCCCACTTCGGCGCCGATCTCGTCGCCCATATCCAGAAACGACATTGTCATGCAGCCAAAGAGCAAGGCGTCCGCCCTGTCTTCGTCAACGCAGGCGCGGGCCACTTCGATCAGACGTGACTTTGTGACCTGCGGGTCGTTCATCAGCTCCAGAACCGGAATGTTCGTTGCGCGGACCGAGGCCAGCTTGGCCCGGACACCGGCATGCACCGCGAGGATCTCCTGCCCGGCAATCAGATTGTCAAAGATGGTCAGGACGCCGAACTTGTGGCCCAGCCCCGCCGCCAACAGCATCGCGCTTTCGCACGGACCAACGACGGGCATGGACACCAGTTCACGTGCCGCTTCCAGGCCCGGATCGCCGAAACAGCCGATGATGGCGGCGTCAAACCCGTCCTTTTCACATTGCATGATCAGTTCAAGCGTCGCCGGAATCGCCAGCATTTCTTCGTAGGCAGATTCAATCGAGACCGGGCCGGACGGCACATCAATCACCGAGACCTCGGTCCCCGCGAAGGCCCAGCCATTCATAAGCCGCTCGCGTCGTTGCATTTCCGCCAAGCCCATCGGACCTTTCGACATTGGTCCCGGCACAACATATGCGATCTTCATGGTACCCCCCGCTTTCATCTGTTGTTTCACTAGACAAAACGTTGTTCTCAAATCAGTATGAGGCAAAAAGGCGGCAAATCAAGCGTCGGCTGAGGAGAACAGGGTCACGTCATGTCGGATACACGAGATTACACCATCGCTTCGGTGGACCGTGCTCTCACTCTGCTCGAAACGCTGGCGGCACATCCACAGCAAGGCGTGACAGACCTCGCCCGACGACTGGGACTGACCAAAAGCGTCGTGTTCCGCCTGCTGTCCACCCTGGAGATGCGCGGATTCGTCGTGCGCGAAGGCGACAAGGCGGTCTTTTCGCTGGGCTATCGCATGGGGGTGCTTGGCGAACAGGCAGGGGCGCAGAACATGCTTTTGTCCGCTGCCCGCCCGGTGATGGAGCGGCTGCGCGAAGAGACGGCAGAAAACATCAATCTGGTGATCCGAGAAGGCACGCAATCGCTTGTCGTGGCCACACTGGCCGGCCATCATGCCATGAGAATTTACGCAAATGCAGGGCGTTACGGGCCGCTGCATGCCGGCGGCGGGTCGATGCTGCTTTTGGCCTTCGCGCCTGAGTCCGTGCGCGACGACGTCCTTTCCTCCACCCTGCGCCGCTTTACCCCGACAACGGCCACCGATCCAGAAGAGTTGCGCGTCAGGCTCGACACAATCCGCGCTGATGGGTTCAACATCGCGATCAACGATCTGGATGAAGGTGCCTTTTCCATCGCAGCGCCGATCCTGAATGTTGCGCAGGAGGTGGTCGCCTCGATTTCGGTCGCCGGGGCGATGGCGCGTTATGACGAAAGCCGCCGCCGCCGCTACCTTGCCCTTGTGGAGGGCGCTGCTGCTGAAATTAGCGGCAAACTGCAGATCTCCCGGACCAACTAGGCCCAAATGGCTCCGCGCTTGTCGAATCACCCGGCGCCTGCCACCTTTTTCTGACATTGAAACTCTGTTTCGCTGAGAGAAACGCAGGGGGCTGCCATGAACGATACTGAAACCACCATTCTCGATCACGTGGAAATGGATGAGCCCTGGGGCTTGGTTGAAAGCTTCGCGACCTTCAAGCGGGAGCATCCCACAGACGTCAATCGCGGCATGGACGAGGTCGCCACGCGTCTCAGCCGTCACGGGGTGCCGGTCAAAGTGCACGAGCCGTCGCTTTACCTGAGCCTGCCGGGCACCGCCCGGGTGCAGGCTGGCGGAACCACCTATCGCGCCAAGCCCCCTGCCTTTGCAGCCATTGCGCGCGACGGCGTGTCCGCGCCGCTGGTTTACCTGGGCGCTAATGCCGCCGACGACATTGACGACATCTTCGATCTTCGGATCGACGGCGCATCGGGCATGGCGGACAAGGCACGCGGCGCCATCGTGATCTCGGAAGGGTTCGCGAGCCCGGTCATGGTCCGGCAGTTCGAAGACTTGGGCGCGGTTGGCGTGATTGCGGTGAACCCGGGCGTCGACATCCATTGGGGCATCTGCACCACGATCTGGGGCATTCCGGATCTCGACGATCTGCCACGCAAACCCGGCATCCCGGCTCTGGCGGTCAACAAGCCCGATGGCCAGGCGCTGATCGAAATGGCCAAACGCGGGGACAGCGCCACGATCTTCACCGAGCTTGAAGAAGGCTGGTTCGACAACAAACTGGTCGAGGTGACAATCCCCGGCGCGATCGAGCCTGACAAATACGTTCTCCTGCACGGCCACCTTGACAGCTGGGACGTGGGCGTGGGCGACAACGCGGTGGGTGACGCCTGCATGCTCGAAGTGGCCCGCACGCTCTGGGCCAACCGCGACAAGCTGCGCCGCACAGTCAAGATCTGCTGGTGGCCCGGTCACTCCACGGGGCGCTATGCCGGCTCCACCTGGTATGCCGACACCTTTGCTCTGGACCTCGATGAAAACTGCGTGGCTCAGGTGAATTGCGACAGCCCCGGTTGCCGCTGGGCGACCGAGTTCATCAACCTCTCGCGCATGTCCGAAACCGATGATCTGATCGCGGGCGCCATTGAAGAGATCGCAGGCAAGACCGCCGAAGGTGAGCGCCCCCATCGCGCGGGCGACTATTCCTTCAACAACATCGGTCTTTCGAGCTACTTTATGCTGTCCTCAACGATGCCCAATGCCCTGCGGGAAGAGAAAGGCTATTACCCCGTCGGCGGGTGCGGTGCGAACATTGCCTGGCACACTGAAAACGACACGATCGACATCGCCGACAAGGGGCATCTTGAACGCGACATCAAGATCTATCTTCTGGCCGTCTTGCGCACCGCCAACGCCGCCATCTTGCCGTTCGACTGGCGTGCAACGGCCCGCGAGTTTCAGGACACAATTGCCGCGTATCAGGGCGCCGCAGGCGACCGTTTCGATCTGTCGCTGTCATCTGAGGCGACCACGGTCCTGCTTGACGCGCTGGAGGCGTTCTATGCCGCCGTTGAGTCCGGCCAAGTCCCGGAGGACAAGGCCAACACTGTCATACAGGATCTGGCCCGCATCCTCGTTCCGATCAACTTCTGCCGCGAAGCCAGATTCCGCCATGACCCGGCGGCTGCGGTCCCCGCGCTGCCGACGATCTTCACGGCAACGGAACTTGACCAGCACAGCGACACTTTGGGATTTGCGCAAAACCAACTGCTGCGCGGTCAAAACCGATTGGTGTCCGCCCTGCGTCAGGCCACGCGACATATCGCGCTCGTGACCGCCTGACGAACGCGACTCTTGAATGTCCGAGCCGTGCCCGCAGTCGGCAAAACCATCGTCGGGCACCGTTGGTCCCGGCTGACGCGCGCGCCAGCCCGCAACCAGAGAAACTTTGCGCCCGAGAACGGGCACCGTTTTCTTCGGAACCGACAGGTCAGGCCATAGGTCGTTTCGATTTCAAAGAAACGAGGTCAGGAAGAGTGCAACGCTCGTCACAATACCCAGGACCGGTACGATCGCCGGAACGCGAAAGTGCGTCCGTTCGTCAAAGCCACGGGACTTGAGCAGAAGCAGAGCGATGTTGACCAGCACAAAGACCAAAAGCACGACCTGCGAGGTATGACTGGCAAGCACATCGATCGGAAACAGCAGAGCCAGCGTCATCACGCCGGCAGCGACCAGTATCGTTGCGACAACCGGCGTTTGCGTGCGCGCCGACACCCAAGCAAGCTGGCGCGGCAATTGCCCCCGCGACGCAAGACCATAAAGCACCCGCGACGCCATTATGATCTGAATGAGGACTCCGTTCATGGTGGCCACAATGGCGATCAGATTGAACGCGCGGCGCGTGCCGGCATCAGCGTTTGAGAAGACCAGGGCCAATGGCGCCTCCGACTGTGCGAGATCTGACACTGGCACGGCAAGAAGGATGCAGGTTGTTGTCGCGATGTAAAGAAGCGTGGCTGCCACGAGTGTAATGCCAATCGCCAGTGGCATTGTCCGGGAAGGATCTTTCACTTCTTCCGCAACATTGGCCATATCTTCGAAACCAACGAAAGCGAAGAAGGCCAGGAGAGACGCGGCCCCAATGCCCAGCCAATGCGGCCCCCACAGAGGAGGCACCACCGCTGAGACCGGCACGCCCAAGGGGTCGGCGCCCAAAAGGCTCCACGCGATGACCAACAACAGTCCACCGATCTCAATCACTGTGATGATTGCCGCGATCATGACCGACTGCACGATGCCCCAGACCGCAATGATCCCCATCAGGACCACGACAAGACCCACCAGAACGCCCTTGTCCGCCCCAAGAAGCGCCTGCAAGTACCCGGCAGCGCCGACGGACACGGCCGCCGCAGACACCATTCCGGAAAGGGCAACCATCAGCCCGACAAGGGTCGCAATACGGTCTGAATTGAACCCCGCTTCGACATAGGCGGCTTCCCCGGCGCTGACCGGGTATCGCGAGGCGAGTTCTGCGTAGGACATCGCGGTAAAGCCGACCACAAACGCGGCGATCAGGAACGACACCGGGGCGAATGGGCCAGCCAGAGCAGCCGTTGCGCCGACGAGCACATAGATGCCCGCGCCGACCGTCACGCCCAGGCCATAAAGGACAACGAGCGGCGTTGACAGGGCGCGTCTGAGCGCTGGTCCGCCACTCTGCGGCGCTCGCTCCGCCGTTGCCGGACCTCGCATCTAACTGCGCCCCCATGGCGGGGCTGGCGCGCGACGGTGACCGGTTCGCATCTTCAGCTCTGGGGCCATGTCAAAGGTCATCGCAAGACATGAACCGAGCACGTCGCGTGCCGCACGACCCGCTGCGCGGTAGAGCCCAGAAAGATGTCCTGCAGTCCGGGTTTGTGGGACAGGATCACGATGCAGTCGACGTGACGATCCTTGGCGAAATCGACAATCGTGCGACCGGCATGACCGCAAACGACAACGGGCGTGACGTTCGTCGCGGCCCCGAGTTTCGCGCGGAGTTCCGCTTCAGCTTCCGGTCTTCGTTTATCCAACACGTCGGCCGGGATCTGGATTGCAACATAGCTCGGGATGTCTTCGATGACATGGAGTGCCGTGATCGGCGCATCCCCGGATGCGAGGTTGCGGGCAACCTGCAGTGCCTTGTCTGTGTCAGGCGAATGATCCAACGCGATTGCGACCAGGATGTTGTTGTACATTTCACTCCCCTCCTTCGAATTGGGGCTACACGGTATCTCCTGTCGGGAGCGGCTGGCGATGATCCAGATCAAGCCCGCGCCTTTTTCTGGTGACCGGACTGCGCGCCATGCCGCAACAAACACGCTTTGCCACTCTACAACCGGAGTGACTGCACGCATCGGCGGGCAAAACGCGCGTCTCTTGCCCATCAAGACCCCCGCGCCCTGCAATGACGGGCAGGTGCTGTTCGGCTTCGCTGCACCCGGCAAGGGGCCACCGGGCCGGCGGGCAAGCGGCACGTTCCGGTAGCGATACGCTGCGGATTTCAACGCCTCTCCGAACCACCCATACATTGCCGCCCGGTCTTGAAAGCACCAAGACGGGCTATGATGGTTCAGGTGCGCAGATCTCCGGCTTGTCGACGGCCTAGCTGCGCGTTTTCGCCTGCTCTGCCTCGCGCAGGACACGGCGGTTGATCTTGCCCGAAGACGTCATTTCAAAGCTGTCCACGAAGGTCACCTCACGCGGTGCCTTGTAGCCGGCCAACCGGGTTTTGACATGATCTTTCAGCGATTGCGCCAGAGCGGCATCGCCATCGAACCCAGACCGCGTGCTGACAACGGCTTTGACGATGGCGCCGCGATCAGGGTCGGGCTTGGCGATGACGGCGACCTCGGCAACGGCGGGATGGGACAGCAGGCACTCTTCGATCTCAGCCGGCCCGATGCGAAAGCCCGATGACTTGATCAGGTCGTCCGACCGCCCCTTGTACCAGAAATACCCGTCTTCATCCCGCACGGCCAGATCATTGGTACGCCAGTACGGGCCCAGCTTCATGTCAGCGGTCTTTTCGGCATTGTTGAAATACCCGAGAAACCGTGTGGGCGAAGCGTGGGGGGTGACAACCTCCCCCGGTTCGTCATCTCCTACCTCCTGCCCGTCCCCATCGACCAGGAGCACCTTGTGCCCAGGATAGGCCCGTCCCATGGACCCCGGTCGGCGCGGGAACAGCGCGGCGCAATTGCCGATCAGATGATTGACCTCGGTCATGCCGTAAAACTCATTGCAGGTGACGCCAAGCGTATCCTCAGCCCAGCTGAGCGTTTCAGCGGCCAGCGCTTCACCTCCGGTGCAGATGATCCTCAAGGACAAGTCATACGCGCCGCGCGGATCGGAATGCTGAGCCAGCCGCTTGATGGCCGTCGGAGCCAGGAAGGTGTGCGTCACCTTGTGGCGGCTCATGAAGGCATAGGCATACTCGGCCGTGAATCGCTCCAGCGAGGTGGCCACCGGTCGACCCGCCAGCCATGCCGGAAACAGCATGTCGAGCAGTCCACCCACCCAGGCCCAGTCGGAGGGGGACCAGAAAACCGCGTCTTCGTCATCCAGCGCGAGGTTAAAGAACAGATTGATCGAGGGGGTGTATGCCGCCAGCACCCGGTGGCCGTGCATGATCCCCTTGGGTTTGCCGGTCGAGCCGGAGGTATACATCAGCAGCGCCGGGTCATCCGCCCCGCCCAGATCCGGTGTGAAATCTCGTGGCGGATTGTTCATCGCCGCCCCCAGATCAAGATCGCCGGGCCCGGGGTCCCGCATCAGGACATGTCTCAGATGCGGAAAGTCTTCTTCGCGCAGCGGCTCCCACGCGGTGCGGCTGGTCAGGATCACCCCGGCCTGACAATCGTTCAACGCATGGGCCAGTGTGTCAGGGCCGTAAAGCTGCGAGAGGGTCACCGCAATGCCGCCGATCTTGGCAATCGCCATGTGGCCAATGCCCGTATCCGGATGCTGGCCCGTATGCAGCGCTACAGGATCCCCCTTGCCATAGCCCAGACGCCGCAGTTCCGCAGCCAGACCGGTCGCCGCGGCGTCGATGTCAGCAAAACTCTGCGTCGTGACCCGCCCGTCGGATCCTTCGAAAATCATCGCCGGCTCGTTGCGGCTCTCAGGGCCTAGATAGCGGCCCACGGTGGCGGTGTAGATGTTGTAGTCGGCAGGCCAGCTGATGGCGTAGCCGCCTGATCCCTCGCGGGTCAAATGCAAGTCTGCCAGTGCATCCGGGCTCAGTCTGTCAAGATATTCGCTCATGTCTGAGGCTCCGAAACGAGAGAAAGCTGTGGGGGATCGTCGACGGACGCAGCGAGGACCGCGCGCGTTGCGCCCGCTGGCAACGCGTCGGAACGGGCAATGGCAGCGCCTGTGGCCCCGTCAAAGCGCGCCATGGCAAAATCCCCGTCCGTGCCATGGGTGCGGTACAGAACCGTTGCGCCTCCGCTCAGTCTGCGCCACCCGTCGCAGCGCACCCGGCAGGTCGGACAGGTCCTCAAGGGCGGGAAAAATGCGCCGTCGCAGGCCGAGCAGCTGGAGGCGACTGCAATCCCATTCCGCAGCCCGTCTATCCAGGGCGCAAGCCATCCTTCGCCAAGGGTATAGTCCAGCGCCACGTGCCGTTTCATGCAGCCTCCCCCGCGCGCAGCACCGTGACTGCGCAGGTGGTGCCAACGCCGCCGTGCGTGTCCGCCAGCGCATGTCCCAACGGACGCATTGGCTGCAAAGCAGCGTGATAGCGTCCCTCCAGCAGCAGGGCACAGGTCGCGGTCTGGCCAACACCAGTGGCCCCCACAGGCGCCCCCTGCCCCATGAGACCGCCTGAAATGTTGATCGGGCAGCTTCCGTCAGCGTCAAAGCGACCGTCGCGCAGGGCACGCAGCGGATCCTCTGCCAGACCAAGCGCCCCGGCGGCCTGCACTTCCGCCCCGGCATAAGCGTCATAAACCTCGGCGATGGCAATGTGCGAAGCGGAGAGTCCGGCCATGCCAAGCGCGCGACTGGCGGCCTCTGTCTTGGCCGTGAAGGTGCCCGGGTCACGGCGATGGCCCAAACCCGGCGCATCTGATCCGGCCCCGATTCCGGTGATACGGGACGCGCGTTGAACACGGGCGCCCGGTGCCGCATCGCGGGCCGACAGGATCAGCGCCGCCGCACCGTCACTGAGCGGCGAACAATGCAGCCGGCAATAGGGCGCGGCAATCATGGGGGATGCGGCGAAGTCCTCCGCCTCATGCGCGCGCGGCAGATGGGCATTGGGATTGGACATCGCATTGCGCCGGTTCTTGATCGTGACCGCATTCAGATCATCCGCATGCCCCCCATGCGCCGCGGCAAAGGCCTGCCATGACAGCGCATAGAGGCTGGTGGCCGTGACACCCGACAGGCCGTCCGTCCAGAAGTCGAAGGAATAACCATAGAGTTCGCGGATACTGTCGCCTGCCAATGCGCTGGCGGATGGGTCGACACCGACAACGGCGACATGACGCGCACGCCCTGACACTATCCGCTCGACGCCGGCATGAACCGCCAGTTGCCCCGTGGCCCCGCCGCCTTCGACGCGCAAAGTTTCCACGCCACAGAGGCCAAGGTCCTGAGCCAGCACCGAGGCGGGGTTGAGCTGGAGCGTAAAGAAATCACTTTCCGATGCGACGATGAGCGCATCTATGTCACCCCGCGCGATCCCGGACATTGCCAGTGCGGCGTCAAAGGCCTCACTTGCCCAGTCGCGAAACCCCGACCCGTCGCGTCGCCTGTTGAATGGCGTCTGAGCCGCTCCGATGACAAGAACCAACGGCAAGTCCCTCCCCGGGCAAACATTGACTCAAGAAATTTGTTCCTACAAGTCTGTAATAGCATATCGAGGAGACCGCCGAATGTCCCTTGCCGCGCGCAGGACTCATCTGGCGCTGACCATCGCAGGATGTTTCGGCGCCGGCAGTCTTTACGGCTGGTCCGGTTACCTGCCGGCCGTTCGCGCGGACTTTGGTGTGAACAACGCATCCGCCTCCATGGTGTTTTCACTGGCTCTGGTCAGCTTCACCATCGGCGTCCTGCTGGGCCCAGCACTTCTGGCGCGTGTGCCGCCGCACCTTCGCCTGCCTTTGATCGCGGGACTCGGTGCTGTCAGCCTTGCTATTGCCGCGACAAGTTCGGGGTTTGCGTTGTTCGCCATGGCCTATGGTGTCAGCTTCGGATTCACGTCCGGTGTGCTCTACAATTTCGCCGTCTCACTGGCCTCCGCGTCGGACAGGCCGACGCTTTGGGTTCCGGTCAGCGTCGCGACTTTCGGGCTTGGCGGGGCGTTGATTGGTCCGGTTCATGTCTGGCTCACCGATGCCGGCTGGGCGCTTTGGTCGATCGCACCGGGCCTTGCCTGCCTTTCGCTGGTCTGCGGCGCCAGTCTTGTTCTGACATCGCCCAAGGACACCGCTGCTGCACCGCAGAATAAGGGCCTCACGGTCATCCGCCCGAACAAGACGCTGGCGATACTCTGGGTCATCTTTGCCGCCGGATCCTGCTCGGGCTTGATCGTTCTGGGCTTTGCCGCACAGTTTTTGTCGCCGACACCCCAGGGCGTGGGGCTGGCCAGTCTCGCGGTATTCCTTGTCGCGTCGGGCAACACGCTGGGGCGGTTGTCTTCGGCCTGGACAGCCGCGCGGTTTGGCCCCACCTACGGCGTTGCAGGGGCGCTGACCCTGTCGGTTTTTACCCTCGCGTGTCTCGTTTTCGCGACCGCGCCGGGCGTCGTGGTGGGCCTCCTGTGTGTCGTCGCTTTTGCCTATGGCCAACTGGCCGCCACAACGCCCCTGCTTGTGAAAGCCCAAGTCGGCGCAGCCCAATTTTCGACTGCGTTTGGCTGGGTCTTCACCGGTTGGGGGGTTGCCGGATTGGCCGGCCCATGGACGGCAGGCTGGTTGCTCGATGCGACTGGAACTTTTCAGTATTCCTTGACCATTTGCATCTGTCTTGCGGCGCTCAGCCTTTGGTTGGTGTTCCGTCTCTCTCCCGAAGATCGGGCTGCAGAGGAATGTTGACATGCTCAATTTGTCATTACTAATGTGACTTATCGCAAACCGGGGGAGGTGGCGCGATGAAGTTCGGAATTCACGCAGGGCTTTGGATGAAGGCCTGGACGGACGATCCCGCGCCCATATTCGTCACCGCGGCGGACATCGGATATGACGGGGTCGAACTCTCCTTGTTGGGCATCGGGCTGGATCGCGCGGACAACATTCGCACGCAGGCCGAAGACCAGGGACTGGCGCTGACCTGCTCCACCGGCCTCGGGCCGGACGCGGATCCCACTTCAGAAGACCCCGCCGTGCGCGACAACGCAGTGGCGGTGCTGACCCAGGCCATTCAGGTCACAGCGCGATTGGGGTCCAAAGGGCTGGCCGGCGTCGTCGCCGCGCCGTGGGGCGTCTTTGATCCGGTCAACAAAATGGCACGCGCCGGGCGCTCTGCAGAAACACTTGCAAGGCTGGATGGCGTCCTTGCGAGCGAAGGCGTGACATTGGGCATAGAAGCGCTGAACCGGTTCGAGAGCGACCTGACCTCCACCGCCGCCGAGACCTGCGCGATCGCGCGCGCCAGCGGGTCGGACCATATCGGTGTGCTGCTGGATGCCTTTCACATGAACATCGAAGAAAAAGACCCGCCGGCCGCCATTCGCGCGGCAGGCGATACGCTGGTCCACTACCATGTGTCCGACAATGACCGGGGGCGCCCGGGCTCAGGCCGCTATGATTTCCCGGCCGATGCACAGGCGCTCGCGGATATTGGCTATAAAGGGTGGATCGTGGCGGAAATGTTCGTGATGGCGGGCCATGAGTCGAGCCGCGATCTCAACATCTGGCGCGATATAGAACCGGACCCGACCGAGGCGGCCAGCAAAACCCTCGCGTACGTCAAAGAGACCTTTGGCCATGTCGGCTGAACCTTTTTTTGTTGCCCTGCAAGCACGCTTCGCCGGTGAGGCCGAGCGGCTGAACGCCCTGGATGCGGCCGTGGGTGATGGCGATCACGGGGCCACCATGTTGCGAGGTCTGACAAAGGCTTTGGCGGCCGAAAACGGCACCCGCGCCAAGGCGTTCATGCGCGCCTCCGGCGGCGCGTCAGGCACGTTGTTCGGCCTTATCCTGCTTGAGATCGAAGCGCATCTGGATGCGGGTGCGCCGCTCCCTGAGGGTCTTGACCGGGCCTGCGCGCGAATTCGCGACCTGGGCGATGTGGCGCCGGGGGACAAGAGCATGGTGGATGCGCTCGCCCCTGCCATCGCCGCACTGGGCCACGGTGATCTGAACGACGCCGTCCTGGCCGCAAGGACGGGCCGCGACGGGACCAAGGCGCTGCGCGCACGCAGGGGCCGCGCGCAGTATGTTGAAGACGGTGGGCAGGGTCACGTGGACCCCGGCGCAGTGTCCGTGGTGATCTTTCTCGAAACCTTGCAGGAGGTTTCGCCGTGAAGAAGCTCTTCAACAGCGCCGAGACGATGGTCGACGACATGCTGGATGGCTTTGTCAGTGCGTTTCCGCAGGTCGAGCGCGGCATGCTTGATCCGCGCGTGATCAAACGCGCGACACATGTGAAAGATCCGGACAAGAAGGTCACCCTGTTGATCGGCAACGGCTCCGGCCATGAGCCCATCGCAATGGGGTTCGTGGGGCACGGGGTGCTGGATGCAAATGTGGTGGGCGACGTCTTTGCCGCGCCTTCTGCCGATCTGATCCTGGACGGTCTGAGCGAACTGACCGGCAAGGCCGGGTCCATCCTTTTGATCTCACAGCATTCCGGTGACATGATCAACGGGCGCGCCGCCACGATGATGGCGACCGACCTGGGGATCAGAACCGTGCCGCTGCCGATGTATGACGACATCTCGGCCGCGCCACCCGAGCGCAAGCGCGACAGGCGCGGCGCGCCCGGAACAATGTTCATCTACAAGATCCTTGGGGCTGCGGCCGAAGAAGGACGATCGCTCGAAGCGCTTCTGGCGCTCGGAGAGGCGGTGCGCGACCGTCTGGTCACCCTTGCCGCCGCCGTCTCGCCGCCGGTTTCGCCGCTGACGGGGCAAAAGATGTTCAGCCTGCCCGACGACGAGATTTATCTTGGCATGGGCGTGCATGGGGAGCCGGGCGTGGGGCGCACCAAGGTCGGCCCGGTGCGCGATCTGGTGGCCCAGATGGTAGAGAACCTTTTGGAGGACCGTCCGATGACCGCCGGGTCGCGTGTCTGCGTGATCATCAACGGGATGGGCGGGACCACCTTGATGGAGCAATTGACCATCTGGGAAGAAACCCGGCGCGCGCTGAGCCAGCAGGGCATTACCGCAATCGCCCCGATGATCGGCAGCTACGTGACGACACAGGAGATGGGTGGCTTTTCAATTTCATTTCTGGAGCCGACGGACGACATGCTGGCATTGTGGTGCGCGCCATCTGACACCCCCTACTTTCCGGCCATTCGGGTGGAGCCGTCATGACACTCTTGGATGGACCCATTTTCGGCGTCGCCGTGGATCAGGGCAGCGGGCTGGAAGCCGCTTTGCGCGACCGACGCGGGGCACATGCCCGGGAAGATGACCTGCTGGCATTCAAGCGCATCGTGGTCGAAACGCTGAGCCCGGATGCCTCGACTGTTCTGGTGGATGCGGCGCTGGGACGTGCGTTGTTGCCCGCCTACGATCCGGCTTGCACCCGGATGCTGGCCTATGAGGCCGACGTCTATCACATCGCCGACGAGGATCGGATCACCAAGCTGCCCGAGAACCTGAGCATCGCCGACTATCCCGCTCTGGGCGTGCCGGTGCTGAAGTTCTTTCTCTACTACGGTCCAAACGATGCGGAGGACCTCAATCAGCGCAAGGCCGATCTTGTCGCGCAGATCGGGGCGGAGTGCCGTGCGCAGGGCGTCACGTTCCTGTTTGAACCCATCGTATACGATCGCGCGATCCCCGACGGCACATCGACGGAATACGCGCTGGCCAAACCAGCGCTTGTGCGCGCCGCGACCGAGACCTTCGCCGCGCCGCGGTTCAACATCGACATCCTGAAGGTGGAAATCCCGGTGAGCATGGCCCATGTCGGCACCGCGATGAGTGAGGCGGACGCCAAGGCCGCCTTTGTCATGGCGGCGGAACCGGCCGGCGACATCCCGCTGTTATACCTCAGCGCGGGCGTAACCTTCGCGCAATTCCACGACGGGCTGAAACTGTCGCGGGCGGCAGGCGTGACAGCCAAGGGCTTCATGTGCGGTCGCGGTATCTGGAGCGATGCGATCGGAATCTTTGGCGCAGACGGGCCGGCGGCCATGGAACGCTGGATGCAATCCACCGGACGCGACCGGCTGGCGCAACTGAAGGATGCTATCGCATGAACACCGCGCCCAAGTATCAGATAGTCCACGACGAAATTCTGGGTCGGCTGCAAAGCGGCCAGTACGCCATCGGTATGCGCCTGCCGACCGAAGGCGAACTGTCCAGGGCGTTCGATGTCAGCCGAGTGACCGTTCGCAAGGCGCTTGAAATGCTGGTGCGCGCGGGTTTTCTGACTTCCCGTCAAGGCAGCGGATATTCCGTGGCGACACTCTCGCCCCCGGCGTCGACCTGTCTGATCAGCTTTACCGACATGGTCTTGATCGAAGGTCGGGTACCCGGCGCAAAGCTTCTGCGGATCGAAACTCCTGCGCGCGACGTGCCCTCCACCGTGGCGGGCTACTTCGGCGAGCCCCTTGTGCTGGTGGAGCGGTTGCGCACGGTGGATGGCGAGCCGCGCATGCTGACCCAAACATGGATTCCCCAACGCCTTGTGCCGCGGATGCGCGCCGCGCAATTCCCCGAGACCGGTCAGAACCAATCCATCCTGCGCATCCTGCGCGAGGAATTCGGACTGGAATGGACCAGCGCATGCGAGACGCTGGACAGCCTGCTTGCGACCGCATCGGTTTCCGATGTGCTGGCCGTTCCAGAGAATACGCCGATCCTGTCGCAGGCCTGCACCGCTTTCGACAACGACGGAAACGCTGTGTTCTTCGACCTGGTGTACCGCCAGGGACCCATCAGTTTCGACCTTGCCGGCCCGGCCCGGCATCAGATTGCCTGAAGACAATGAGGAGCCACCCATGCCGCTGACCATTGGCCTGATCAAAGCCTCGTTGCCCAGTTACTTCCCTCAGGAACACGGGGTGTTTGATGCCTGTGCAAGCTGGCTAGGGGAACTGGCCGCGTCTCACGGGGCCGATCTTGTCGTGGCCGAGGGCATCCCGATGAATGGGGCCGACGCGCGCCAGGCGGTGACGGACCTGCAGGGCAAGGGCGCGGACTTCCTGCTGCTCTTGCACGGTGGGTTCACCATGGGCGACGTGGCCCGCGAGATCGCGCGTGCGCCGCTGCCCATGGGGGTCTGGGCCACGCCCGAGCCAACGCTGATCGACGACATTCAGCTCAACAACTTTGTCTCGCTCAATATGTCGATGTCGATCGCGAAGGGCGTGCGCGACTTTTCCTCGGATCCTGTCCAGTGGTATCTGGGCGCCCCGGGCGAGGACGCGTTACAGGCCCGGATGAGCCAGACGCTGAGAGCACTCAGCGCAAAGAAGGCGCTTGATGGCGCTCGGATTGGCATGATCGGTGGCTTGGCCATGACCTTTTACAATATGGATGTGTCAACGGACGGGCTCATGCGCCAGCTCGGCGTCTGGTGCGATCATATCGACATCCACCGGATGACCGATCTGATGGCCGCGCAATCGGACGCGGATGTGTCCGCCGAACTCGCGGCCATGGGCCGGGCCGCAGAGGTGCGCGGCGTGTCGGAGGCTCAGATGCAGCTGACCGCGCGGGCCGCTCTGGCGCTGCGGGCCATTGCGCAGGATGGCGGCTATGACGCGCTGACGGTGTCTGACTGGCCTGCATTGCAGGAAAATCCCGGGATGCACCCGGGTGCGGCCTTCAGCTGGCTGGAGGAAAACGACGGATTGCCCATCGCGTCCGAGGGTGATGTCCTTGGCGCTGTCAGCCAACTGGTCGCAAAGTCGCTCACCGGGAAGGTGGGCTGCCTTTTGGACATGACGTCTCCCGATTTCCAGCGCGACCAGATCCTGATGTGGCATGGAGGCGGCGGTCCGCTCTACATCGCAAAGGACGACGTCGCCTGGATCAACCACCCCATGATCGGGCGCGGCACGGACGAAGGCCCGATCTATGGGGCTATAGCGGATTACGAATTCGCCCATGGCGACTGCACCATCCTGCGTGTTACTCAACACGGCGCGGCACACTTCGCTGTAGAAGGCACGATCGCCGAGGGCCCCGCTGCCGGATTTACCGGTTGTCGTGGCTGGATCGGCGGCTTTTCCAGCGCCGCGGGCCCGTGTTCGGCCCGCGATGTGGTGACCAGCGTGATGGAACACGGACTTGAGCATCACTTCATCCTGGTGCCGGGCCAGCATCGCGTGGTGTTTGAGGAATTTGCCCAATGGTGCGGCATGGCCCCGCTGCCCGTAATCCCGGCGCACGACGGTTTGGCCGGCGGAGGCATGGTGTGACCGCCGTTCAACTCAAAGGGGTCCGCAAGGACTTTGGGGCGTTTACCGCCATTTCCAGCATTGATCTGGACATCAAGTCGGGCGAGCTGGTGGCGCTTCTCGGCCCTTCGGGTTGCGGCAAGACGACGACGTTGCGGATGATCGCGGGGCTCGAAACCCCGTCGGACGGTCAGATCCTCTTTGACGGCAAGGATGTATCCGAAACCATCGTGCAAAAACGCAATGTGGGCATGGTGTTCCAGCGCTATGCCCTGTTTCCGCACATGACCGTGGAAAAGAACGTGATGTTCGGGCTCAAGGTGCGTGGCACCGAGAAAAGCGAGATTGAAAAGCGGCTCGAGGACATTCTCGATGTGGTGCAACTCCAGCAATTCCGGCACCGTTTTCCCGCGCAGCTGTCAGGCGGTCAGATGCAACGCGTGGCGATTGCCCGCACGCTGATCACCAACCCATCCGTGCTGATGATGGACGAACCCCTGGCCAATCTGGACACCAAGCTGCGGGGCGAGATGCGGCGATTCATTCGTGAGTTGCAGCAACGGCTTGGAATAACGACAATTTTCGTGACCCACGACCAGATCGAAGCGATGGAACTGGCCGACCGCGTGGCCGTGATCTTCAATGGCAACCTGGCGCAATACGACGCGCCCGACGCGCTTTACCAAAAGCCCAACAGCATAGAAATCGCCGACTTCATGGGGGCGACCAACGTCTTTGAGGCCACCCTAAAGGACAAGACCGCCACCACTGCGTTTGGCACCTTGACCTTCGCGCCGGTGGCAACCAATGGCCCCGGTCGGGTCATGCTGCGCGGCGAGGCGATTGACTTGCATCTCCAGGCCCCGGCGCAGGCGGACAACATGATCCACGGCAAGGTAAAGGCACGCGAGTTTTTCGGGGCCAACATCACCTACACGGTCGACTGCGGCGGGACCGCGATACAGGTCACGGAACAATCACGGCGAATGGTCGACCTCGACCAGCAGGTCTGGCTGACCATCCCGCCCGAACGCATTTGGATCATTCAGACCTAGACAAGAACGAACGACCTAAAACAGAGGAGGAGAACACCATGAGAAAGACACTGGTAAGCCTGTCGGCGATCGGCAGCTTGATGGCCGGGGTAGCCTTCGCGCAAGATGCGACGGCCTTCCGCGACGGTTTTGTGGCCGGGGACGTCAGTTGGGAAGATGTCCAGGCCCGCGCCAAGGAAGAGGGGCAAGTGAACCTCTATTACTGGGGCGGCAGCGACAGGATCAACATCTGGATGGACAGCGTCGCCGTGCCCGCGCTGGCCGCCGAGGGGGTCACGCTGAACCCCGTGCGGATTACCGGAACCAAGGATGCCGTTGACCTGGTGCTGGCCGAGAAAGGCTCGGGCAAGGGTCTGGGTGAAGGCAGCGTGGACGCGATCTGGGTCAATGGCGAGAACTTCGCCACGCTCAAGCGCCAGGATGCCCTGATGGGCGCCTTTGCCGACAAGCTGCCCAATAGCACCAATATCGAATGGAACCCGGAAGACCCGCGGTCGCTTTTGAACCTGCGTGACTTCGGCGTCGAGACCAATGCATCGGAAATGCCGTGGTCCGGCCAGCAATACGTTTGTGCGGTCAACACCACCCGTGTGCCCGCCGATCAGGCGCCAAGCACATTTGCCGAGCTGTTGAGCTACCTTGAGGCCAACCCCGGCAAGTTCACCTATGTCAAACCACCGCATTTCATCGGCAACACCTTCGTTCAGGCAACGGTGTATGCCCATAACCCCGACGGCAACGGCGCGGTGCCGTTCCAGTCTTCGATTGACGAACTGGGTGCCGCTGAACTGGCGCGGCTGATCACGCCCGGAATGGAATATCTCAAGACGCTGGAGGCGCATCTGCTGGGGGCCGCGGGCGGCAACGCGCGCTACCCCGAAGACCCCAAGGCTCTGGATGGCCTCTTTCTGAATGGCGAGATCGACTTTTCATGCCAGTTCGGTCTGTACGGCGTTGCCACAGGTCTGCGTGACGGGACATATCCCGAAGGCGCAGAACAGTTCATCTTCCCTGAAGGGAACATGATCAAGAACAAGAACTACCTTGTGATCCCCGGCAACGCGCCCAACCCGGCCGCAGCCATGGTCATGGCCAATTACATGGCGTCGGTGGACTCCCAGTCCACCAAACTTGAGATCGCCGGCATGCCTCCGGGCATCGACCCCTGGCGTCTGAGCGCGGACGACGCGGCAAAGCTCGATGCGGCCTCACCCGGTCTGGTCGGTGTGACCCAGGCGGAGCTTGACGCCAACACCGCACCTGACACCAACGCCACGCTGGTGGATGTGATTGAGGCCACCTGGCTTGAATACATCGAACGCAACAGCAACGAGAGCATCGAGTCCATCGTTGCGACGGCTGTGGCCAACCTCAACTGAGGCAGATCGGGGGGTCCGGCCCTGGGCCGGGCCCCCCTTCAGGGGATGGACGTGTCAAAGACCAAGGAACTTGCCCGTCACAAGCGCGAACGCACCTGGATGTGGATCCAGCTGCTGCCTGTGATGCTGGTGCTGACCGTGCTCTTCGGAGGCGCGTTGGTGCTGGGCGTCGCCCAATCGCTCGGCTTTGCGCCTTGGTTCGGCGTCAACACATTCCCCGACTTTTCCTATTTCGCGGCGCTTTGGGGCGACGGTTTCTTTTGGCAGTCGCTGGCGCTGACGCTTTACTACGCCATTGCCGCGACGCTGATCTCGCTTGTGCTGGGCATCCTGCTCGCATTGGCGCTGGTGCGGACCTTCCCGTCCAAAACGCTCTACAAGTACCTCTACAAACTGCCGCTGATGATCCCGTACACCGTGGGCATCGCGCTGGCGGTCATCATGCTGGGCAACGGCGGAATGATGTCGCGGATCATGGCCTTTGCCGGCTTCATCGACGATCCCAGCCAGTTCCCGCAAATTCTGAAAACCCACATGGGCTGGGGCATCATCGCCGTTTACGTATGGAAACAGACGCCATTCGTGGCTCTGACCATTTATGCGGTGCTGCTGGGCGTGGGCCGCGAAACCGAAGAGGCGGCTGCGATCCTGGGCGCAAACAAACGCCAGATCTTCTTTCAGGTCACCTTTCCGCAAATCCTGCCGGGCATCATTTCCTCGACGCTCATCATATTCGCCTTCAACATCGGCGCTTTCGAGGCCCCCTTCATTCTGGGTGGAGGGTTCCCAGATACTCTGCCCGTCGTGGCCTGGCGCTATTTCAACGACGCGGACTACACGCTGCAGCTGCAGGGCATGGCCACCGTCGTGTCCATCGCGCTGGTGGCCGGGGTCATTCTTTACACCTACCTCGCCTTCTACCGCCGCTATGAACGACGGATCGGGAGGAGCTAGTGGCGCGCAAATCCAACTCCCTCGCGATGAACGAACGGCTTTCGCCGTATCAAAAGCTCTACCTGCTTCTGATCGCGGGCTTCATCCTGGGCCCGTTCATCCCGCTCATCATTCAAAGCCTGGCCTTCCGCTGGGCCTGGCCAGACCTTCTGCCAAGCACGTGGTGGCTGGAGCAGCGCGAGAAGTCGGTTCTCCCACTGGCCTGGGACTACGTGATCTCTCCCTACAGTCAGGTCTGGGAGGCGACGCTGAACACTGTTTTCATCGGGTGCGTGGTGACGGTGATCTGCCTGATCATCTGTCTGCCCGCCGCCCGCGTACTGGCGCGCGAAACGTTTCGCGGCAAACCAGCCTTCGAATTCTTCCTGTCCATGCCCCTGATTGTGCCGGAAGCCGCCATCGGCATCGCACTCCTGATGATCTTCATCAACATCGGGCTGGCCGGTACATATGTCGGCATCATCATCGTGCACCTGATCCCGACCATTCCGTACATGATCCGAATGCTCACAGCGGTCTATCAGGGGCTGGGTCGCGATTTCGAGGAACAGGCGATGATCCTCGGGGCGAGCCGCTGGCAAATCCTGCGTCTGGTGACCCTGCCGATGCTTCTTCCGGGCGTGGTCGCCGGGGCGCTCTTTACGTTTCTTGTTTCCACAAACATCTTCCTGCTGACCTTCTTCATGGGTCAGGGCAAAATCGTCACTCTGCCGACGCTGCTGTTCTCCAAGATCTCTGGTGGCACGCTCGACGCCTCTGCGGCCGGCATCACGTTGGTGGTGACGGTGCCGGGGATCATCCTGCTGCTCATCACCGAACGTTTCATCAAAGAAGAAGCCTTTGGCAAAGGTTTCGGCAACTAATGAGGTGCTGACATGACCACGCTGCAAGACGCCATCCAAAGGTTCACCCCGCTGGAGCCAGACCTCATGGCGCGCCGCCTGGGCCGCCCCGGCCCGATGCCGCGCGTAATCATTGACACGGACACCGCCAACGAGATCGACGATCAATACGCCGTTGCCTGGGCGATCCTGGCCCAAGACCGCATGACCCTCGAAGGCGTCACCGCGGCGCCCTTCTCGTTCCTGCACCACCGCGATGGTCTGTACGAGGCCGTCGCGGCGCTCCAGAAGGGTGGCGGCACCGATCATGACAGCAAATTTGTTGGCCCCTTTGCGGGCTGGGCCAAGCGCCTGCTGGCCGATGGGCGCACCGCCGATGACATCGAATTTGTGACCCCGGATGTGGGGGAGGCGCGATCCTACGACGAGATCATCCGCGTCTTTGAGGCCTGCCATGAACCCCATGCGGGCCGTGTCTTTCATGGCGCGCCGGAACACCTGCCAAGCTATGATAAACCGGTGGACTCCGACGCCGTCCAATTCATTATCGATCAGGCCCGCAATCGCGAGGATGGGCCGGTCTACATCCTTGCCATGGGCGCGTTGCCCAACATCGGATCCGCCTTGCTGATGGCACCAGACATCATCGACAATATCGTTGTCGTCTGGACCTCGGGCTTTCCGAGCTACTCACCGTTTTGCAACGAACCCTCACTGAACCTCGTACAGGACCAATTGTCGTCCCGCCTGATCTTTGAATGCGGCGTGCCGCATGTTTATCTGCCGGGCTATCACGTGGGCGCGCAGCTGACGATCTCGCTGCCGGAAATGGAGCGGTTCGTGAAGGGGCGCGGCGACATCGGCGACTACCTGTGGCACCTGTACACCAACAACCCGCTGCACGTGAAATATGCCATCAATGAGCCTGAGACCAAGACCTGGGTGATCTGGGATATCATCAATGTCGCCTGGCTGCTGGATGCCGCTTATGTGCCCGCTCACGTGACAACCTCGCCCCACCTGAGCGAAGACCTATTCTGGCACACGAACCAGAACCGTCATGCGATGCTCGAGGCTTATGACGTGGCACGGGACGCGGTCTTTGAAGATCTCTATCGTTGTCTGGCCAAGGCACCGTCCTGACGCGTGCCGTTTCTGTCAAAACTCGACCAAGGCCGTTTGATAACGATGGAACCCGTCCGGCAGCGTCTCGATCCCCAGTCCCGGGGCATCATCGAAATGCCAGCCAGTGCCGGACAAGGAGGTTTGACCGATCTCAAAGGCCTCTCTCAGAGGGTTTGGATTCACGTCGACTTCCAGCACGCCATCGCCCCCCGCAGCCGCAAGAACAGCGGCAGAGGCGGCCAGCCCGATGCCGCCCCCCAGATAGTGCGGGCAATACCGCGCCGCATTGTCTATGATCTGACGCGCCACATGCAGGCAGCCCGTGGCCCCGCCCCATTTTATCAGGTCGGGCTGCACGACGCCGAAATACCCCTGCGCAAGCGCCTCGCCAAAGTCTGCATACCCGGCGATGTTCTCCCCGCCGGCCAGAGGCATCTGCGCCATGCCCGCCAAAGCCTGCCAATCTGCATGGGACGCATAGGCCGGCAAGGGCTCCTCCAACCAACTCAGCGGCGGACCGGCAGCGACGCCTTCGACAAAGCGACGCGCGTCCGCCAGATCCCACGCTTGATTGGCATCGGCGGCAAGTGTCTCTTCGTCACGCAGGCTCGCGCCAAGCGCAAGAATGGCATCGATGTCGCTTCGCAGATCAAACCCGACCTTGACCTTGAATTGCGCAAACCCTTCCGCCCGCGCCCGGTCTATGGCCGCGTCCGCCGCCGCCACGTGAATACCGCTGGCATAGACCGGCACATGATCGCGCGCATCCGAAGCGAGCAGCCGCCGCAATGGGACCCTTGCGCGGCGGGCAAACAGATCCCACATCGCAATGTCGAGTCCCGCGATGACCTGGAGAAATGGGCCGAATTCTCCGCATTGCAGCGCCCGCAAGCGGGTCGCATGGCGCAGATGCTCAAACAGATCGCCCGGCGCGCGCGCCTTGAACCCCAATACCAGATCGGCCAGATCGGCCTTCAGCAGATTGACCCGATGCTCTGCCCCCGCGGCGGGCCAATTGGCAAACACCTCGCCCCAGCCAAAACACCCGTCGTGGTCTTCGATCCGCACAAAAACCGCCGGGCGGTCGCGCATCACACCAAAGGAGGTCGCCACCGGGGTCTGAATTGGGCAGCGCAGCGCCCAGGCCTGAACCCGTGCGATCTGAACCGGGTGTTCCATGTGATGGCAGCCTCCCCATTGCGGCGCGCCTTCAACGTTAGCGACATTGCAGGTCACCATGAAGGGCTATGACTACATCATCGTGGGGTCCGGCTCTGCCGGGGCGGTGCTGGCCACTCGGCTGAGCGAAAACGCAGACGCAAGTGTACTGGTGCTGGAGGCCGGATCTCGCGACACGGGGTTCTGGCTGAAACTGCCGGTGGGGTATTTTCGCTCGATCTATGATCCGCGCCACTCCCACCTCTACAAGTCCGAACCCGATGCGGGCATCGCGGGGCGACAGATGGATTGTCCGCGCGGACGCGTGCTGGGTGGCTCGGGCGCGATCAACGGTTTGATCTTTATCCGGGGCCAGCGCGAGGACTTTGACGACTGGCACGATCTGGGTGCCGAGGGCTGGGGCTACCGCGACGTGCTGCCACATTTTCGCAGCATCGAGGCCTACGACGGCCCGCCGTCGCAATATCGCGGTGCGCATGGGCCGATCCCGGT
>JBCDEC010000028.1:0-26728 GCA_039179965.1 Pseudomonadota bacterium | reverse complement strand
GTGCACGCCTCATCTTGGCGCTGCGACCACGGAGGCGCAGGAAAACGTCGCGCTGCAGGTCGCTGAACAGATGTCGAACTATCTGCTGACCGGTGCCGTCGAAAACGCGCTGAACATGCCCTCCGTCACCGCCGAAGAGGCCAAGGTCATGGGCCCCTGGGTCGAGCTCTCAGGCCATCTTGGCACCTTTATTGGCCAGATGACGGACGAGGCCATCACCGCAATCAACATTCTCTACGACGGTTCGGTTTCGGAAATGAACCTCGAAGCGCTCAACTGCGCCGTGGTCGCCGGGATCATGAAAGCTGTGAATCCGGATGTGAACATGGTCTCTGCGCCAGTGATCGCCAAGGAACGCGGCGTGCAGATTTCGACCACCTCCCAGGATCAATCCGGCGCCTTTGAGGGCTATGTCAAGGTCACGGTGGTCACCGAAAAGCGCGAACGCTCGATTGCAGGAACGGTTTTCAGCGATGGCAAGCCACGCTTCATCCAGATCAAGGGCATCAACATCGATGCAGAGATCGGTGCCCATATGCTCTACACCACCAATGACGATGTGCCGGGCATCATCGGGACGCTGGGCAACACGCTGGGTGACAACGGGGTGAACATTGCAAACTTTACGCTGGGACGGGCCGCTGCGGGCGGCGAGGCCATCGCCTTGCTGTATGTCGACGGGGAAGTGCCGGCCCCGGTCCTCAAGAAACTAACCGACACGGGCATGTTCTCGCAAGTGCGCCCATTGGCCTTCGAAGTCGCCTGACCGGCGACGGCCGCGGCTGCATCTGCCGCACCACTAGCCCTTCACCCGTCGCCGGCCCTCGGGCTGGCGAGGACCACATCCGTTTCAGTCCGGCAAGGAGCCGTTTTCATGTCAGCCCCGATTTATGCCATTGGCGATATTCACGGTCAGATCCACGGGCTGGAGGTCGTGTTGGAGCGCATCGCAGCCGATGGCGGGTCAGAGGCCGAAATTGTCTTTCTTGGAGATTACACGGACCGGGGCCCAGACAGCCGCGCAGTCGTGCAGCGGCTGATCGATGGTGTGGACGCCGGGCGCCCCTGGCATGTGCTGCGCGGCAATCATGACCGCATGTTCTGCCGCTTTGTCGCAGAAGGGGTGCTGCACGATGACCGCATTCTCTCGGGTCGTGGCTGGCTGGATCCGGCCCTGGGCGGCGCAACGACGCTGGCCTCTTATGGGGTTGAGGCCGATCAGGCCGGAGATATCATGGAGATCCTGGAGGCCACCCGCTCTGCCGTGCCGGACCGCCATATCGCGTTTCTTGCGGACCGGGATCTGACCCTGGAGCGGGACGGCAAGCTTTTTGTCCATGCGGGGGTTCGCCCCGGTGTGACTCTGCAGGATCAGCACGAAGATGATCTGGTCTGGATCCGTGAGCCTTTCCTCAGTCACACCGATGCGCATCCCTGGCTGATCGTTCATGGGCACACGGCGCTGGATCATCCGTCCCATTTTGGCAACCGGATCGATCTGGACGGCGGGGCCGGTTATGGCCGCCCGCTGCATGCCGCTGTTTTCGAGGGGACAGAAGCCTGGGTGCTGACGGAGGCCGGACGCGCGCCCCTGCGCCCCTGATTTCAGCGACCCGGAACCGGACGTGCCGTAGCGACGTGCGTGACGGCGCGCAGCACTGCCGTCATACTTGGGCGGACGGCCAGGCTTTGGAGAAGGGAAAGATCATGACCGATATCGTTCTGCTCGACGGAGCACGCACTGCCATTGGAACCTTTGGAGGCGCACTGGCCTCCACAGCGCCGATTGACCTGGCCACGGTGGCCACAGAGGCCGCCCTGGAACGTTCGGGGGTTGAGCCGGGTCAGATCGGCCACGTGGTCTTTGGCCATGTCATCAACACCGAGCCGCGGGACATGTACCTGTCGCGTGTGGCCGCCATGCAGGCCGGTATTCCCGAAGGCACGCCGGCGATGAACGTCAACCGGCTGTGCGGTTCCGGCGCGCAGGCCGTGGTGTCAGCCGTGCAATCGCTGATGCTGGGGGATGCCGACTTTGCCGTGGCGGGCGGGGCGGAATCGATGTCGCGCAGCCCCTTCGTGCTGCCGCAGGCGCGCTGGGGCGCGAAGATGGGGGATGTTGCGTCGCTGGACATGATGCTCGGCGCTTTGAATTGTCCGTTTGGGACCGGCCACATGGGCGTGACGGCGGAGAACGTCGCAACCGAACACCAGATCACCCGCGACGATCAGGACGGGTTTGCCATGACCTCGCAGACCCGGGCGGCGGCGGCGATCTCACAAGGCCGGTTCGACAGCCAGATCACTCCTGTCAAAGTGCGCGTGAAGCGTGACGAGGTGGACTTCATGGTCGATGAACATCCCAAGTCGACCAGCCTGGAGGCGCTGGGCGGACTGCGTCCGGTCTTCAAGAAGGATGGCTCGGTGACGGCGGGCAATGCTTCTGGCATCAATGACGGCGCGGCGGCGCTGGTCTTTGCCCGGCAACAGGCCGCGCAGGCCGCGGGCCTGACCCCGAAGGCCCGGGTTCTGGGCTATGCCCATGCCGGGGTCCGGCCGGAGGTCATGGGGATCGGGCCGATTCCGGCGGTGCGCAAGCTGATGGAGAAGACCGGGTTGCAGGCTTCGGATTTCGACGTGATCGAATCGAACGAAGCTTTCGCGGCGCAGGCCATCGCGGTGAACCGCGAACTGGGTCTGGACACCGACAGGGTGAACCCGAACGGGGGTGCGATTGCGCTTGGTCACCCGGTCGGTGCCACCGGGGCGATCCTGACGGTCAAGGCGCTGTATGAACTGGAGCGCAGCGGTGGGTCCAAGGCGCTGGTGACGATGTGTATCGGCGGCGGACAGGGCATCGCGCTTGCCCTGGAGCGGCTCTGACCGGGGCCGGACAGCCGGGGTCTTTGGAAAAAGAAAGAAGCAGCAGGCGGCGCGTTATGGGTCCGTCTGCGCTTTTCGCTCTGCGCGGCGGGCAAGTTTTTCGGCGAGATTCAGGCCGACGCCCGGCCGGGACCAGGGGCAGACGGCGATGCAGATGGCACAGCCGTGGGTTTCGTTGAAATAGGGCAGGCAGCGGTCGAAATCGACGTACCATTTCTCGGTGCCGCGGACGGTTTGCTTTTCGGGCGCGATGGCTTCGGGCGGGCAGGCGACTTCGCAGATCCGGCAATTCCGGCAAAATGCGTCGATGCCGTGATCCTGTTGCGATGTGGGTGCGAAGGGTGCGTCGGTCAGCACCGCGGAGAGGCGGAACGAGGCGCCGAATTCGGGCGTGATCAGTGAACCGTGCTTGCCCAGTTCCCCGAATCCGCAGGCCAGCGCTGGCGGGATCATCGCCAAGGCGCCGGTCAGCGGACCGGTCAGGGCGTCAGCCTCCCAGCCCTGCTGGCGCAGCCAGCCGGCGATCGACTTGGACGCGGCTGCCGCGCGGGCATATTGGTGCATGACCTCCAGGCCGGCCGTTGCATCAGGTGCCGTGGAAATGGCGCTGTAGTCATGGGCCACACCGATCATGATGACGTTGGTTTGCGCGATCTCCTGCCCTTCGAAGACCCAGTCAGTTTGCATGCGCGCCACGCCGACCTTGTCGCAGTGTCCGTCGGTGACAAAGGGATCGAGCGCGGCCGTCCAGGCCTCGGGGCTGCGCTCGACCCGGCTTTCGGCCAGCGGTGGCAGGGCGGCATCGAGGATCGCCTGCCGCGCGGTGCGGCTGGTCAGAAATCTGGGATCCTTGGCGGAGCGGCGGTAAAAGTCGCGCTGGAGTTCGCCATGCGGGATCCTGCCGGGATCAGGCGACCAATAGACCAGGCGCGCCCGGCGTGGCCTGTCCTCGCCCAGACCGTTTATCGCATTGCCGCTGATCCGGGGGATCAGAGACTGTTGCTCTGCATCGGGCGTAAACGGGCGAGCCGGGGTCTTTCGCACCATATCAATGACCTGTTCAGACTGTCATGAGATCAAACGTTCAATCGCCAGCACCAAAAGCGCCCCCAAGAGACCGCCAGCGAGGCCGGCCAAAACCAGCCAGCGCCGCGAGGGCATCGGCTGGGGACTCGGGTTTGACTGCGCGATCAGGGCGCTTTCCACCAGCCGGGGCAGGCGGGGACCGAAGCGGCTGAGCACGCGCGCGGTTTGCGCCAGATCCCCCAGCGCCGCCCGGGGTCCGACATGCTGGCGGACGTAGTTGGTGACCACGGGTCCGCAGACATCCCAGATATTCACATGCGGGTTCAGAGACCGTGCCACGCCTTCGACCACCACCATGGTACGCTGTAACAGAATAAGCTCTGTCCGGGTTTCCATGCCGAAGCGTTCGGTGACTTCAAAGAGGTAGGTCAGCACCCGGGACATCGAAATCCGGGTGGCGTCCATGCCGAAGATGGGCTCCCCGACGGCGCGGAGCGCGCGGGCAAATTCGTCGACATCCCGATCGGCGGGCACGTACCCGGCTTCGAAATGGACCTGGGCCACGCGTTTGTAATCTTTGCGGATGAAGCCAAAGATGATTTCTGCATAGACCCGGCGGGTGTATTCATCGATGTAGCCCATGATCCCGAAATCATAGGCAATGATGTTTCCGTTGCGGGCGACCTTCAGGTTGCCCTGGTGCATATCGGCGTGGAAGAACCCGTCGCGCAGCGCATGCTGAAGAAACAGCGCCAGGACATTGTGCGACAGACGCACGCGGTCGTGGCCGGCGGCATCCAGGGCGGCGTTGTCGCCCAGCGGCGTTCCGTCGGCCCAGCCGAGTGTCATGACCCGGCGGCTGGACAAGTGCCAGACGATGGGCGGCACCTGAAAGCCTTCGTCATCCTTGGTGTTGGCCGCAAACTCGCTGGCCGACGCGCTTTCCAGGCGCAGATCCAATTCGCCCCGCACAACGCCATCGAAATGTTCGATGACATCAATCGGACGCAGACGCCGCGCGCCGGGCGCCAGAAGATCGGCAAACCGGGCGGCGAGATAGAAGGCGTCCACATCCTTGCGGAACGCGCGTTCGATGCCGGGCCGCAGGACTTTCACAGCCACTTCCGTGCCGGAGTCGGTCAGGCGGGCCTTGTGCACCTGCGCGATGGACGCGGCGGCAATCGGTTCGGAAAACTCGGAAAAGACGGTGCCGGGATCGACACCGAGTTCCTTGGCCACCTCGGCGCGGGCCACGTCGGCCGGGAAGGGGGGCAACTGATCCTGAAGGACACGCAATTGCTGCGCCAGTTCTTCGCCAACCACGTCCGGTCGGGTCGATAGGATCTGGCCAAACTTGATGTAGGCCGGGCCGAGCGCGGTCAGCGCGCGCGTGGCCGGCGGCATCGAAAGATCGCCCTGATAGCCCAGCCACTGGAACGGCCAGCCCAGCACGCGCGCAAAGATCCGCAGGGCCCGTGGCGCTTCGAAGGCATCAAGGACCACATGCATTGCACCGGTTCGCTCCAACGTGGCGCCGGTGCGGATCAACCGCCAGATATTGTGGGGTCCGCGCAACGCCTAGATCTTCCACCCGGAATGCAGCACCGCAATACCCATCGACAGGTTGCGGTACTTGGCCAGATCAAAACCGGCCGTGCGGATCATCTGCAGAAAGGTGTCCTGATCGGGAAACTTGCGGATCGATTCGACCAGATACTGATAGCTGTCGCGGTCTCCGGTGACGACGCGGCCGATCTCGGGGATGACGTTGAACGAGTAGCGGTCGTAGGCCCATTGCAGCAGATCGTTGGGAATCTGGTTGAACTCCAGCACCATCAGGCGGCCACCGGGTTTGAGCACGCGAAAAGCTTCGGCCAGCGCCACTTCGGGGCGGGTGACATTCCGGATCCCGAAGCTGATCGTATACACGTCGAAGCTGTTGTCGGTGAAGGGCAGCGCCATGGCGTCGCCCACAACCCAGTCGAGCTGGTCCGAAAGATGTTCGGCTTCGGCCCGCGTCTGACCCTCGATCAGCATCGATTCGGTCATGTCGAGAACAGTGGCCTGCGCATAGCCCGCGCGCTTGAGGAACCGGAAGGCGATGTCACCGGTGCCCCCGGCAACGTCCAGAAGCTGCTGGCCCGCGCGTGGGGCCAGCCAATCCATCATCGCATCCTTCCAGATCCGGTGAATGCCCATGCTCATCAGATCGTTCATCACGTCATACCGGGACGCGACTGATGTGAAGACGCCCTGCACCCGTTCGGCTTTTTCCGCCTCGGGAATGTCTTCGAACCCGAAATGGGTGGTCTTGCCGTCGCCTTGGGTCATCTCACAACTCGGATCTCTGGAATGGGGCCTTGCCGTTTGCACCGCCTGCGTTTGTTATAGGCTGCTGATGCACAGGCACAATGCGGCTGTGGTGCAGGTGAGGCGAAAGGACCGCTATGCCCGAATTGCCCGAGGTGGAAACCGTACGCCGAGGCCTGGCTCCGGTGATGGAAGGGGCGCGGATTGCCGAGGTCCAGGTTAACCGCCCGGACCTGCGCTGGCCGTTTCCGCCCGATATGGCGGCGCGGCTGCGCGGACGGCGGGTGTTGCAGCTGCGGCGGCGGTCAAAATACATCCTTGTGGATCTCGACAGTGGCGAGACGCTCTTGATCCATCTTGGCATGTCGGGGCGTATGGTGGTGTCCGGCGACACCCTGGGCCGCTTTGTCCACGCTCATCCGGCGCCGGAGAAACACGACCATGTGGTGGTGGATATGGCGGATGGCGCCCGCATCACGTTTAATGACCCGCGCCGGTTCGGTGCCATGGATCTGATGGACACGGCCACGGCCGATGCACACAAGCTGCTCTCTGTCCTGGGTCCAGAACCCTTGGGCAATCGCTTTGACGCCGACTATCTGAACAGAGCGTTCAAGGGCCGCAACACACCGGTCAAAGCTGCCCTTCTCGATCAGCGGGTGGTGGCTGGGCTGGGCAATATCTACGTCTCAGAGGCGCTTTTTCGGGCGGGTATCTCGCCGGCGCGCAAAGCCGGACGGATCGCCGCACCGCGTGTGGCACGGCTTGTGCCGGCGATCAAAGAGGTTCTGGCCGCAGCCATCGACGCGGGCGGTTCATCGCTTCGTGATTTCCGCCAAGCCGATGGAGAACTTGGATATTTTCAGCATTCCTTTGATGTCTATGGACGCGAAAATATGGCCTGTCGACGCGCAGGTTGCGGTGGCGAGATATGCCGAATCGTGCAATCCGGGCGGTCGTCCTTCTATTGTCGGTCATGCCAAAGATAGCTTGAACCGCCGATTTTAGGTGGTAAGGCTTCGATTTTGAACGGAACAGCCGAAAGCGAATCCATGGCTTTTGAAACGATCATCGTCGATATCGATGACCACGTCTGCACGATCAAGATCAATCGCCCCGACGCTATGAACGCGTTGAACAACACCGTCCTCGACGAATTGTGCGCGGCCCTGGAAGCTGCAGATGCCAACGAGAAGGTCCGGGTCAATATCCTGACCGGCTCGGAAAAGGCCTTTGCCGCCGGTGCCGATATCAAGGACATGTCCGAGATGAGCTTTGTCGATGTGACGACAGAGGATCTCTTTGGCGAGGCGCAGCGGCGGATTGGCGTGATCCGCAAGCCGATCATCGCGGCCGTCTCGGGCTATGCGCTGGGCGGAGGCTGCGAAATCGCCATGGCCTGCGACTTCATCATTGCCTCGGAAACCGCGAAGTTCGGACAGCCCGAGATCAATCTGGGTGTCATGGCCGGTCTTGGCGGAACCCAGCGTCTGACGCGGTTTGTCGGTAAATCCAAGTCTATGGATATGAACCTGACCGGCCGTTTCATGGCCGCCGAAGAGGCGGAACGCGCCGGGCTGGTCAGCCGGGTTGTGCCTTCGAAAAAGCTGATGGAAGAGGCGCTGAGCGCTGCACAGAAAATCGCCGTGAAATCTCAGATCGCGGCGCAGGCCATCAAGGAATCGGTCAACCGCGCTTATGAGTTGCCGCTGAGCGAAGGGCTCTTGTTCGAGCGTCGCGTGTTCCATTCGATGTTCGCAACCGAAGACCAGACCGAAGGCATGGCGGCGTTTCTGGAAAAGCGCGAGCCGCAATTCCGCGACAAATAGGCTGCCGTCCAGGCCACCCTGCGCGCGCGAGATGGAATTTTTTGCTTTTCCTTCGGTCCCATGCGCTGTAAAGGCGCGGGATACATGCGCGTGCGGCCCGCTCAGGCTTGATTTTTTCGGTACCCGGACTCGGCTGGTCCGTGTTGCACGTTGCCCAATTTAGATACCCACCCGATGCCAGAGTGAACCACCTGGCCGCCGAATCGAGAGAGTCAGAACCGCATGGCAAATTCGCCTCAGTCCAAAAAACGCGCGCGTCAGAATGAGCAGCGCTTTGCAGTCAACAAAGCGCGCCGGTCGCGCATCCGGACCTATCTGCGCAAGGTCGAAGAAGCCATCGCATCCGGCGATCAGGGCGCTGCCCAGACAGCTTTGCGTGCCGCACAGCCGGAATTGATGCGCGGTGTCACCAGAGGCGTGTTCCACAAGAACACAGCCGCGCGTAAACTGTCGCGCCTGTCTTCGCGCATCAAGTCGATGAGCTGAGACATTTCTGCACTAAGCAGAAAAAGATGTATTTCTTTCTAGGCGCTGCCCCGGGTGGCGCCTTTGTTCTTTTAGGCGAAAATTCCCGCGATGTGAGATTCTTTGCCGGTTCGGACAGAGTCAAGGAAAGAGATTCATTGCTGCCCGCGGGGCGGAGTTGCTACCTATATTCCAGCGATTCATTCGCCTGGGGGGACAGGTCGCAACAAGCAGCCAAAAAAACAACCGGCATCTTGGAGCGAGTGTCGAATTTGAAGGTGTAGTGACCTGACAATTCGATTTGTCTGAAGAACGCAAGGGACTTGCGTGGCTTCGGCCCTGTCAGCGAAATACATGTGTGCGCCGTATCTTGCGGCAGGCTTGGGTCTTTTGGTGCCAAGCCGCGGTGGACATATGCTTGGTCCAATTAGGACTGTTGCGGGTGCCGTCAGGCATGCGCGACGTTGCCCCACGCGCTTTGAATCCCACCGGTGCTTTGGCCCCGGGTAACCAATTAAGTGGCTGTGAAAGCCAATGAATCGGGATATAGAGGCGTCGAATGACACAAGAGAAGTGGGGACAACTTCGTGAAAATCTGCTCAGAACGGTAGGGCAAAACAATTACAAGAACTGGATTGAACCGCTAGAATTTTCTCAATTAAATGATGGTGTTGCGGTGTTTACCGTGCCAACAACATTCACCGGCAACTACGTGTTGCGGAACTTCGGCGACCTTATCCTTCACGAATTGAACAATTCGGGCGAGCGCGTGCAACGTGTGACGTTCGAAGTGGCGAATTTGCCGGCTCGGCCATCGTCTAAATCAGCGCAGGAGGCGTCCTCGCAAAGAGCTGCCGCCTCCGATGTTGGCCAACCAGTTCAGCGGTCGCAGAACACTCAGCCAGCCCGTATCGACGCGCTCGAAGAACTGCAGGCGGCGCCGCTGGATGCGCGCTTCACCTTCGACAGCTTCGTGGTGGGCAAGCCAAACGAACTGGCCCATGCGGCTGCGCGGCGGGTGTCCGAGGGCGGAATGGTGACACTCAACCCACTGGTGCTTTATGGTGGCGTGGGGCTCGGCAAGACCCATTTGATGCATGCAATCGCCTGGGAATTGCAGGCGAAACATCCCGAATTGAATGTGCTCTATCTCTCCGCAGAGCAGTTTATGTATCGCTTTGTACAAGCTTTGCGGGAACGGCGGATGATGGACTTCAAGCATCTGTTCCGTTCGGTAGATGTTCTCATGGTCGACGACGTGCAATTTATCGCGGGTAAAGATAGCACGCAGGAAGAGTTCTTTCACACGTTCAATGCGTTGGTCGACCAGAACAAGCAGATCATCATTTCAGCCGACCAGGCGCCCGGTGAAATCAAGGATCTTGAAGAGCGACTGAAATCGCGTCTGCAATGCGGTCTGGTGGTGGATCTGCACCCGACGGATTACGAACTGCGGCTGGGTATCTTGCAGACGAAGGTACAGCAATACCGCACCGCCTATCCCGATCTGCAGATCACCGGTGGAGTGCTGGAGTTTCTGGCGCATCGGATTTCGACCAATGTGCGGGTGCTCGAAGGTGCGTTGACGCGACTCTTTGCCTTTGCATCGCTGGTCGGGCGCGAGATCGACATGGACCTGACGCAGGATTGCCTGGCGGATGTGTTGCGGGCCTCAGAGCGGAAGATCACGATCGAAGAAATCCAGCGCAAAGTGTCCGACTACTACAATATCCGGATCAGTGACATTGTCGGACCGAAACGGGTGCGCTCCTTCGCCCGCCCGCGCCAGATCGCGATGTACCTGTGTAAACAGCTCACCTCTCGATCCCTGCCAGAGATCGGCCGGCGCTTTGGCGGGCGTGACCACACCACTGTCATGCACGGTGTGCGCCGCATTGAAGAGCTGAAGCTCACGGACGGGCAAATCGCCGAAGACGTGGAAATGCTGCGCCGCGCTCTGGAAGCCTGACACGCGCCGGTTCGACCGGATGTCAACCGCGGGGCCGGTCCGGCCCCGCGCTGTCGTTTCGACGCCGCCATTGCCTCCCGGACACGCAATTTGCACATCTGCACGGCAATCGGCGAATCAGGTGCTTTCGGACTCTTGACCGATGTGCTGGAACAGCGGAAAACCTTCAAAAAACCTTGTGCCGTAGGGGAGAACGGGTAACCTGCCTCTCCCGGCTGACGGAAGGGATGGGACATGAAGATCAGTATTGAGCGCAGCGCGCTGTTGAAAGCTGTGGCGCAGGCACAATCTGTTGTCGAACGTCGCAATACGATACCGATCCTTGCCAATGTTCTCATCGAAGCCGAAGGCGAAGCGGTCACGTTTCGCGCGACCGATTTGGATATCGAGGTGGTTGACCAGGCTCCGGCGATGGTCGAGCGCGCCGGCTCGACAACGGTCGCGGCAACAACCTTGCACGAGATTGTGCGCAAACTGCCCGACGGCGCTCTGGTGACCGTGACCTCGGATTCCGCGTCCGGACGCCTGACAGTTGAGACGGGCAAAACGACGTTTTCGCTGGCGACCCTTCCGAAAGAAGACTTCCCGGTGATGGCGACCTCAGAATACGCCTCGAACTTTTCCGCCCCCGCCCCGCTGTTGCGGCGGCTCTTTGACAAGTCGAAGTTTGCCATCTCGACGGAAGAGACCCGGTATTACCTCAATGGCGTTTACATGCATGTGTCCGAGTCGGACGGGGCCAAGGTCCTGCGGTGCGTGGCCACGGACGGACACAGGCTGGCGCGCATCGATGCCGATCTGCCCGACGGTGCGGCGGATCTGCCGGGCGTGATCGTGCCACGCAAGACCGTCGGTGAATTGCGCAAGTTGCTGGACGATGACGAAGCGCAGATTGCGGTGTCTGTCTCAGAGACCAAGGTCCGGTTCGCCACACCGGAGATCACGCTGACCTCCAAAGTGATCGACGGGACCTTTCCGGACTATTCTCGGGTCATTCCCCAGGGCAACACGCGCCGGCTGGAGGTGGATGCCTCCGAATTCGCCCAGGCCGTGGATCGCGTCGCGACAGTCAGCTCGGAACGGTCCCGGGCGGTGAAGCTGCAACTGGACGAAGACAAGCTGACGCTTTCGGTGAATGCGCCCGACAGCGGTGCCGCCGAGGAAGAGCTTACGGTTGCATATGGCGATGAACGCCTGGAGATCGGGTTCAACGCCAAGTACCTGTTGGAGATCGCGTCTCAGGTCGATCGGGAAAACGCGGTGTTCATGTTCAATTCCTCCGGGGATCCCACGCTGATGCGCGAAGGCAATGATCAAAGCGCCGTCTACGTGGTCATGCCCATGCGGGTGTGACAGGCGCCGGAATTTTGAAAAATTCCGGACAAATTTTTTCGAAAAAATTTGTCTTTTGGCGGATGGGGTTTGATTGTCCGCTGGGCCTTTCCTGTGGCCAAACCTGGCCGGGTCGGCTGTGATGTCCCTCTACTTGAGCGCGCTCACTTTGTCACACTTTCGCTCGCACAAGCGCGTGCGTCTGGAGGTGGACGCGCGTCCGGTCGTGCTCTTTGGCTCAAATGGCGCCGGAAAGACCAATATTCTGGAAGCCGTGTCGCTGATGTCCCCCGGGCGTGGACTGCGTCGGGCCAGTGCCGAGGATATGGCGCGCCGTCCGGATGCGCTGGGGTGGAAGATCTTTGGGATTTTGTCCTCGCGCTCCCAGCCTCACGAGGTTGAGACATGGTCAGACCAGGGCGCTGCGCGTCAGGTGCGTATCGACGGCAAGTCGGCAAGCCAGGTGGCGCTGGGCCGAATTGCCCGTGTGCTCTGGCTGGTGCCGTCGATGGACCGGTTGTGGATCGAAGCCGCCGACGGGCGGCGCCGGTTTCTCGACCGTATGGTGCTGAGTTTCGACCCCGCCCACGCGGAAGCCACTCTCGCGTATGAAAAGGCCATGCGCGACCGCAATCGCCTGATCCGGGACGAGGTGCGCGATCCGTCCTGGTATGGCGCTTTGGAAGCCCAAATGGCTGAGGCAGGCCATCGCATCCATATGGCCCGCCGCGCCGCGCTGGATCGTGTGGCACAGGCCCAGCAACAGGCGGAAACCGCCTTTCCCACCGCTGATCTGACGTTGGTGCAAAGTGACGGTCCGATGCCCGACACCGCCGAGGAATTGCGGGACGCCCTAGCGGAGAGCCGGCCGCGCGACATCGCGGCGGGACGCGCGCTGGTTGGTCCTCACAGATCCGACCTGAGGGGCGTTTACGCTGCCAAAGCCGTGCCGGCCAAGGAGTGTTCCACCGGTGAGCAAAAGGCGCTTCTGGTCTCACTGATCCTAGCCAATGCCCGCGCGCTTGCAGCCGAGATCGGCGCACCGCCGCTGCTCTTGCTGGACGAGGTCTCCGCCCATCTTGATCTGGACCGTCGCGCAGCCCTTTATGATGAGATCTCGGCGCTCAAGGCGCAGGCCTGGATGACGGGCACTGGCGCTGACCTGTTCGTCGAACTTGGCGACCGGGCGCAGCGCTTCGAGATTTCAGAACAGGCGGGCGCGCGCGCCGTGGACCCCTGACCTTGGTCCGGTTCGCGAAGCCATCGCACCCCGCCAGCGGCTGGATACCGACCGCACCCCATGGTAGAGCCGCGTCATGTCTCAGCCTGTCATCGCGTATTTCTACTCCACCCATTCGGTTTACGCCTTCATCGGGGCGACCCGTTTGGCAAAGATCTGTGCCGCGCATGGCTGCCAGTTGCTCCACCGTCCGTTCGATCTGTCGCCGGTCGTCGAGAGTTCCGGTGCGCGCCCGTTCAAGGATCGGTCGTCCGGCCATGTCGCCTATTACTTCGGGCGTGAAATCGAACGGTGGGCGGCGTTTCGGCAGGTCAACCTGATGTCACACCGGCCCACCTGTCATGATAATTCCCTGGCGCTGTCGAGCGGTCTGGTGATTGCGGCGGAGGCCGAGGGACACGATGTGGATGCACTGTCCTATGAAATGCTCCGCGCCCACTGGCAGGAAGATATCGATCTGGCCAATCCCGACCATCTTGCGCCGATTGCACGATCTGTCGGACTGGATCCGGACCCGCTGCTGGCGCAGGCTCTGACACCTGCTGTTCAGGCCGTCTTCGATGAGAACACGCGCGCGGCCAAGGCGCTGTCGGTCTTTGGCTCGCCGACCTATATCCTCGATGGAGACATGTATTACGGGCAAGACCGCCTCGAATTGCTGGAACACGCGTTGCATGCCCCATTTCCAGCCGGAACCTACACGCATAGCCAAAAGCCCGGCGCATAGCGTACTGGGGCGGATCGCGCAGGCGATGCCGCCTTTTTCAGCGGAATAGAAAAAGCTTGACGTTTACCCCCATGGGCTCGACCGTCCTAGGCAGACCTGCCTTTGGCCAATGCGCGGTTCTGTGTGCGTGCACCAGCCGGGTTCACCTGAGAGGAGACCGTTCCGCCCTGTGAACGGTTGGGTGGTCCTGGCCCCACGCGCGGACCGCGCGGAGACCAGAAGCAGATGGTCTGGGTCATTTGTGCCTGCCGGCACAGCTGGCCATGTCGTGTTTGGAGGACGCGCAAAGGTCTCGTTTCGAAGATCCGTGTGGCCTGTGAAAACGGCGCCGGTGGAGACGAATCCCGCAAAGATCGTCCTGTCGCGCGTTGCGGAACCAGAGACCCCGAAACGGGGCGTCGTTTACTTTAGGGAGGAACAGAAATGAACCTAAGACCAGATCCCACATTCTATCCGTCGCCGAAACTGGCGATGGAAGCGCCTGTGGAGAATTTCGCCTTCGCAGCGATGTTGGGCAAGGACTCGTCACAGCCGGATGGGATCGCCGTGGTGGACCTGCGCGCCGGGTCGGACACCTTCGGTGAGATCGTCCGCACGGTGATGACGCCGAACACCGGCGACGAGTTCCATCACTTCGGCTGGAACGCCTGTTCGTCCGCATTGTCGCCGCTTACCGGCCACGCCTTCCTGGAACGTCGCTACCTGATCGTGCCCGGTATCCGGTCTTCACGGATCTATGTGATCGATGTGAAGGAACCGCTGGAGGCCAAGATCCACAAGATCATCGAGCCCGAAGAGGTGTTTGCCAAGACCGGCTATTCGCGGCCCCATACGATCCACTGCGGGCCCGAGGGCATCTATGTCTCGACCCTTGGCGGTGGCGGGCCGGACGGCACCGACGGACCTCCCGGAATATTCATCATGGATTGCGAGACCTTCGACGTCATCGGCCAGTATGAAATGGATCGGGGACCGCAGGACAAACACTATGATTTCTGGTGGAACCTTCCGCAGGATTACATGGTGAGTTCCGAATGGGGCCTGCCTCCTCAGTACGAAGGCGGTCTGGTTCCGGAGGATCTGCTGTCCAACAAGTATGGTCACAAGATCCACTTCTGGGATCTGCGCGCGCGCAAGAACATCCAGACGATAGATCTCGGTGAAAATCATCAGATGGCGCTGGAGATCCGGCCCGCCCATGACCCGACCAAGTCCTATGGCTTCTGCGGAGTGGTGGTCGACACAACCAACCTGCAGGGCGCGATCTTCACCTGGTGGCGCGATGACGACGGGACGTGGCAGGCCAAGAAAACCATCACCATCGATCCGCGCCCCGAGGACCCGGAGAATCTGCCCGAGATGCTCAAGGGCTTCTCGGCCGTGCCCCCCTTGGTGACCGACATCGACCTGAGCCTGGACGACAAGTTTCTCTATGTCGCCTGCTGGGGCCTTGGTGAGATGCATCAGTATGATGTCTCCGATCCGATGAACCCGGTGCTGGCCGGGAAAGTCGAAATCGGCGGTATCGCACGCGAAACCACGCATCCCAACGGCAAACCCTTTGTGTACGGACCGCAGATGGTCGAGGTGAGCCGCGACGGCAAGCGGGTCTATTGGACCAACTCGCTCTATTCGACCTGGGACAACCAGTTCTATCCGCACCATGAGGGCGGACAGATGGTGATGGCCCGCGCCGGAGACGACGGCAGCTTTGCTCTTGATCCTGAGTTCTACATCGACTTCCCGGAGGGAACGCGGGCGCACCAGATCCGGCTGGAAGGCGGAGATTGCTCCACGGACAGCTTCTGCTACCCCTCGGCGTAATTCATGACGGACACGATATCGGTGACGGCCCTTTGGTGGGCCGTCATTTTTTCTGGCGTCTATCACGGGGTGAACCCGGGTATGGGTTGGCCTCTGGCCGTCTCAGCCGCGTTGATGGAACGCAAACGCAGCGCGATGGTCAAAGCGCTCGGGATGCTGGCGCTTGGGCATTTCGTGGCCATGATCGGCATTCTGCTGCCGTTTTCGTTGATGATATTCCTGGTCGAGCGCGAAACCGAAATCCGCCTGGTGGCCGGTGTCATCGTGATCGCGATGGGGGTCTACCTGCTGATCAATCGGCGTCATCCCAAGGTTCTGGCGCGGGTGCATCCCGCGCGCCTGGCGCTGTGGTCCTTTCTGGCCGCGATGGCCCATGGCGCAGGCCTGATGCTTGTCCCGATTTATCTGGGCATCTGCGGGTATGACATCGACACGGCGCAGGACACGGCAGAGATCGGTCATGCCGCCGCGCAGACGCTGATGGGCAACGATGTGGTCACTGCCTTTTTGGTGGCCCTGACGCATACATTGGCGATGACCTTTGCCGGAGCGGTGGTTGCAATCGTGATTTATCTTTGGCTTGGGCTGAAATTCCTGTCCCGCACCTGGTTCAACCTGGACGTGGTCTGGGCGCTCAGTCTGATTCTTGTCGGCGGTTTTGGTGTCTATTCCGCCTATGCCGGGCATTAAACAGGCACCCGTTTGCCGGCGTTGCTGCAGAGCGGCATGAACGCCGGGCCCGCGCTTGCAACGTCGTGGGGTGTTTCCTAATGTGACGCACATGAGCATCACACAGGATATACCGTCCGGTGACACCAGACGTGACAGCCCGGACGCTGCGCTGGACGGATGGCTGTGCTTTGCGGTCTACGGAGCCGAACATGCGTTCACGCAGTTCTATCGGCCCATCCTGGGTCAATTGGGGCTGACCTATCCGCAATGCCTCGTCATGATGCTGCTCTGGGCGGAAGACGACCGTTCAATCCGTGACATTGGCGGGGCGCTGCACCTGAAGTCCAGCACGTTGACCCCCTTGATCAAACGTCTTGAAGAGGCGGGTCTGGTGACGCGCCTGCGCGACAGGCACGACGAACGCGTGGTCCGGGTTCAACTGACCGAGGCCGGACATGAACTGAGGCGCGAGCTTCCTGACATTCCAGCGCAGGTGCGAAGCGCGCTCAGCATGAACGAAGCCGAGGTTGCCGAGACGATCGAGACCCTGTTGCGGATCCAATCGCGCCTGCGGGCCGCCTCACCCTAGCCTGGCGCGGCGGGTTTTGCGGCCCGGCTTTGACGGTCGCGCTGTGCGTTCAGGCTGCGGCGCGCGGTTTTGCCAGAGCGGCCACCACGTCGTCCGCGGATCGCGCGATGATTGCACCCGCACGGCGCAGATCCTCGGCCTTTTCCTCCGCCGTTCCGCCACCCAAGGGAGAGAGCGTGCCGGCGTGGCCCATGCGGCGCCCTTGCGGTGCGTGACGCCCGACGATCAGCGCGACGACGGGTTTGCCGTAGCTGACCGAACGCAGATAAGAAGCCGCGTCTTCTTCGGCCGTGCCTCCGATTTCACCAATAAGGACAACCGCTTCCGTTTCTGGGTCGTCCTTGAAACGTTTCAGGCAATCGACGAAATCCACACCGTGGAGGCGGTCTCCGCCAACGCCGACAGTGGTGGATTGTCCCAGCCCCGCTCGGCTGCATTGGGCCAGGATTTCTGAGGTCAGTGACGCAGAGCGGGAGGCAATGCCGATATGGCCTGGCTTGGCTTCCCGTGTGGGCATGACGCCGATCTTGCATTGGCCGGGGGTCAGGATGCCTTGCGAATTGGGTCCGATCAGGTGGGTCTGCGACTGGTGCAGGGCGGCCTTTACGCGGCTCATGTCGTGCTGCGGCACCCGTTCCGTAACACAGACCACGGTTTCCACGTCGGCCTCGATGGCCTCGATCATCGCGGCCGCAGCGGACGGGGCAGGCACAATGACAAGGCTCGCCGTGGCACCGGTTTCGGCGACAGCTTCTGCCACGGTGTCAAACAGCGGCAGCCCCAGATGCTTTTGCCCACCCTTGCCGGGGCGCACGCCGCCGACGTAGGTGCTGCCATAGCGCAAGGCCTGATCGGTGTAGAAGGTCCCGGCACGGCCCGTCATCCCCTGGACAATCACACGGGTGTCGGCATTCACGAAAATAGACATAACAGACCTCCCTCAGCTGGCCAGATCGACCGCACGCGCGACGGCGCCGGACAGGGTAGAGCAGACTTCGACCGGCAACAGGCGATCCTGCAGGATCTTCACGCCCCAGTCCGCGTTTTGCCCGGCAAGGCGGGCAACGATCGGAAGCTTCCGCTTGGATTTTGAATAGGCAAAGGAAACGCCTTCGGCGACCGTGTCGCAGGCCGTCATTCCGCCGCCGTGGACATTGAGCAGGATCACCTTGGCCTTTGGCTCGGCCAGCAGCAGCGACACGCCCTTGGCGATGTCGAAACTGGTGGCCGTGGTCCGTATGTCCATGAAATTGGCCGGACGTCCCCCGGCATCATGCACCATGTCATTGGTCGCAAGACCCAGACCGGCGCCATTCACCACTACGCCAATCGAGCCATCCAGCGGCACAAGATTGATATTGTTGCGCTGCGCTTCCATCTCGCTGTCGGACAATCCCTGATGATCGGCCAGCGCATCGAATTCCGGATGGCGGAACAGGGCACCGTT
The DNA here is from genome assembly GCA_039179965.1 of Pseudomonadota bacterium. Taxonomy (GTDB): domain Bacteria; phylum Pseudomonadota; class Alphaproteobacteria; order Rhodobacterales; family Rhodobacteraceae; genus Marinibacterium. The sequence goes on along the minus strand of JBCDEC010000028.1, from coordinate 8,415 downwards.
GTCGAGCGCGATCTTGGCGTCCACGACCGACCAGGCCCCGTCTTTCGTGCGGGCAAACGGGTTGATCTCCAGCAGCGTCATGTCGGCTTCGATGAACGCCTGTCGCGCGGCAAAGAGGATTTCGAGCGGCGGATTTTCGGTGATCCCGATCCCGGCCAGAAAGTCGGACAGCGCCGAGCGTGTCTCGGCGCTGTCCGGTCCGAGGAGCATGGAGACAAGAAGGGAGGGGTCCTTCTCCACGCGGGCCTCGATATCGCTGCCACCCTGGGCCGAGGCCAGCACCATCGGTGCGCCGGTCGAGGGGTCGAGCACAAGGGCGATAAAATAGCGCTCTGTCAGGTCCAGTGCTTCCTGCACGGAGACGGCCGGAACCGCTTCGCCCTGCGGCCCGGTCTGAGCCGTGACCAATCGGTGTCCGAGTAGCTGTCCGGCGGCATCTGCCACCGCCGAGGGCGTGGCGGCGAACTGGACGCCACCTGCGGGGCCGCGCCCGCCGGCGATGATCTGGGCTTTTACAACATATTTCCTGGCGCCGATCTCGGCACAGCGCCGTTCGGCCTCCTCCGCGGTCTTGGCCAGCCGGGCTGCCGGGACTGGCAGACCATATTGCGACAGCAATTCCTTTGATTGGTGTTCGGACATGAACATGAAACAGATCCTCGCCTCTACCTGCTATGTGGTGTTTGGTATACCAGAAGACCACCGAAGTCAATCCTCATCCATGCCCGGTCACAGGGGCAGGCAAGTTGCCAACCCCGGCCGGACCCATGGTGCAGAACGCTGGGCTGAAGGTGTCTGAAGCGGGCCGCGATAAGCCTGACTTATCGTGGCTTAACGAAACGCAATTTTACAATTCTGCGGCCGGGTGCGACCGTTTGGCGATCAGGGAGGACGTCATGGCACCTTTGGATGATCAAAAAGGCATCTGGAAGAAAAAGGGCACCGGAAAGTCTCGGAAAATGCCGAAAGGTCGCCAATATGACGACGCGGCACTTTCGGAGGTGCAGTCGCTTTTGGGCGATCATCCGCGGCGCCGCGATCTGCTGATCGAATTTCTCCATCTGATACAAGACCGTTACGGACACCTCTCTGCCGCGCATATCTGCGCCTTGGCGCATGAAATGCGCCTGGCACAGACCGAGGTCTATGAGGTCGCGACCTTTTATGCCCATTTCGACGTGGTGCGCGACGGTGAAACGCCACCGCCCGCGCTCACCATTCGCGTGTGTGATTCGCTTTCGTGCGAACTGGCGGGGGCACAGCAGTTGAAGACGGCGCTGGAAGAGGGGCTCGACCCGGCCGACGTCCGGGTGTTGCGCGCGCCCTGCATGGGCCGCTGCGATACGGCCCCGGTCCTGGAACTCGGCCACCATCACGTCGATCACGCCACGCCTGAAAAGGTTCACGCCGCGATTGCCGCCAAGGAAACGCATCCGGTGATTCCCGACTACACACGTCTCGCGGCGCATCAGGCAGACGGCGGCTATGCCACCCTGCAGACCCTGCGCGAGAGTGGCGACTGGGAGGCGTTGCAAGATACGATTCTGCAGGCTGGCTTGCGTGGGCTGGGCGGCGCGGGCTTTCCTTCGGGTCGCAAGTGGGGCTTTGTGCGGGCCAATCCGGGACCGCGTTATCTTGCCGTAAACGGTGATGAGGGCGAGCCTGGAACGTTCAAGGACCGCTACCTGCTGGAACGCGACCCGCACATGTTCCTCGAAGGTATGCTGATCGCGGCCTGGGCGGTCGAGGCCGAGAAGGTCTTTGTCTATATGCGCGACGAATACCCCGCCGTGCTGCACATCCTCGCCGAGGAAATCGCCGCGCTGGAGGCGGCTGGTCTTGTGGCGCCCGGCTATATCGATCTGCGCCGCGGCGCGGGGGCCTATATCTGCGGCGAAGAAAGCGCGATGATCGAGTCGATCGAGGGCAAGCGCGGCTTGCCGCGACACCGCCCGCCCTTTGTCGCGCAGGTGGGGATCTTTGACCGCCCCACGCTTGTGCATAATGTCGAAACGCTGGTCTGGGTCGCTCGTATTGCCCGCTTCGGCCCGCAGGAGCTGAACGCGACCGAGAAGAACGGACGCACCGGTCTGCGGATGTATTCGGTTTCGGGCCGGGTCAACAGCCCCGGGGTGCATCTGTTACCCGCCGGATCGACCATTCTGGACATCATCGAGGCCGCAGGTGGCATGTGTGAAGGCCATAGGTTCAAGGCCTATCAGCCGGGCGGGCCGTCCTCGGGTCTCTTGCCGGCGTCAATGGCCGACATCCCGCTCGATTTCGACGTGCTTCAGGAGCACGGTACTTTTATCGGCTCGGCTGCGGTTGTGGTCTTGTCCGAACAGGACCGGGCGCGTGATGCTGCGCTCAATATGCTGCGCTTCTTCGAAGATGAAAGCTGCGGGCAATGCACCCCATGCCGGGTGGGCTGTTCCAAGGCGGTGCAGTTGATGGAGGCTGATCGGTGGGACCAGCCGCTGCTTGAGGATCTTTGCACCGCGATGGCGGATGCCTCGATCTGCGGCCTGGGACAAGCGGCGCCAAACCCGATCCGCCTGACCATGAAACACTTTAGCGACGAGGTCTGAGATGCCGGACGGAGCCACCGCAGCCACTGTGACTTTTACGCTCAATGGGGAAGACGTCACCGTCCCCGACGGTTTCACCATCTGGGAAGCCGCCCATGGGCGCGGCCTGGTGATCCCGCATCTGTGCCACAAGCCGTCCCCGGGCTATCGCCCGGATGGCAACTGCCGGGCCTGTATGGTGGAGGTCGAAGGGGAACGCACTCTGGTCGCCTCCTGCATCCGGCCTGTTGCGGCGGGCATGGTGGTTACGACCGACAGCGACCGGGCCAGGACATCCCGCGAAATGGTCATCGAGATGCTCATGGCCGACCAGCCCGAGGTCGCGCATGATACCTCCTCGCATTTCTGGGACATGGCGGCGCTCAATGGGGTCGACTCCAGCCGGTTCCCTGCAAAGGCACCCGAAAGCATCCCGCTGCTGGATGACAGCCACATCGCGATGCGGGTCAACCTTGATGCGTGTATCCATTGCAACCTCTGCGTCCGGGCCTGCCGCGACGTGCAGGTCAACGATGTGATCGGCATGGCGGGCCGGGGGCTTGATGCCAAGATCGTCTTCGATCAGGACGACCCGATGGGCGCCTCGACCTGTGTGGCCTGCGGCGAATGCGTGCAGGCCTGCCCGACCGGCGCCCTGATGCCCGCGACCGTCCTGGATGACACGCAGGCCGGGGACAGCCAGGACTTCGACCGCGAGGTCGATACGGTGTGCCCCTATTGCGGTGTCGGCTGCCAGATCTCGCTGAAGATCAAGGACGACAAGGTGCTCTATGCCGAAGGCATCGATGGGCCGGCCAACGAAAACCGGCTCTGCGTCAAAGGCCGCTTTGGATTTGACTACATCCATCACCCGCATCGCCTGACCAAGCCGCTGATCCGGCGTGACGACGCTCCGGCAAAGGGGTTGAATGTCGACCCCGCCGATCTGTCGACCCATTTCCGCGAAGCGAGCTGGGACGAGGCGCTGGACGTGGCCGCCGCCGGGCTTGCCAGTCTGCGCGATATCGACGGCAGGCAGGTTGCGGGATTTGGGTCGGCCAAGTGCTCCAACGAAGAGGCCTACCTGTTCCAGAAGATGATCCGTCAGGGCTTTGGCCATAACAATGTCGATCATTGCACGCGCCTGTGCCATGCATCCTCGGTGGCGGCCCTTATGGAGAATGTCGGCTCTGGCGCGGTGACCGCGACGTTCAACGAAATCGAGAACGCCGATGTCGCCATCATCATCGGGGCCAACCCGACCGAAAACCACCCCGTTGCGGCGACGTTCTTCAAGCAGTTCACCAAACGCGGCGGCAAGCTCATCGTCATGGACCCACGCGGGCAGGGAATGAAACGCTTCGCCTCGCATATGCTGCAGTTCAAGGCCGGGGCAGATGTCTCGATGCTCAATGCGATCATGCATGTGATTGTCGAAGAGGAACTGTACGACCGGCAGTATATCGAAGCCTTCACCGAGAACTGGCCCGCAATGAAAGACCATCTCAAGGGCTTTCCGCCCGAAGAGATGGAGAAGATCTGCGGCATCGACGCAGAGACGTTGCGCGACGTTGCGCGGACCTTTGCCGGCGCCAAGGCGGGCATGATCTTCTGGGGCATGGGCGTGTCCCAGCACATCCACGGTACCGACAATTCGCGGTGCCTGATCTCGTTGGCGCTGATGTGCGGGCAGGTCGGGCGGCCTGGCACCGGGCTGCATCCGTTGCGGGGCCAGAACAATGTGCAGGGCGCATCCGATGCCGGCCTGATCCCGATGTTCCTGCCGGACTACCAGTCGGTCATGGATGACGGTGTGCGTTCGGCCTTTACCGAGGTCTGGGACTCGGGCGATTTCTCCGCCGAGAAGGGTCTGACGGTTGTTGAGATCATGGACGCGGTTCACGCCGGAGAGATCAACGGCATGTACATTCTGGGCGAAAACCCGGCGATGTCGGACCCGGATGTGGACCATGCGCGCGACGCTCTGGCCAAGCTGAAGCACCTTGTGGTCCAGGATATCTTCCTGACCGAGACCGCGAACTATGCCGATGTGATCCTTCCGTCCTCCACCTGGTACGAGAAGACCGGTACCGTCACCAACACCAACCGTCAGGTCCAGATGGGCCGTCCGGCTGTACCCTCGCCGGGCGACGCCAAGGAGGATTGGTGGATTGAGGTCGAGCTCGCCAAACGGCTTGGGCTGAACTGGAGCTACACCCATCCCAGCGAAGTGTTCAGCGAGATGAAGCAGAACATGGCCTCGCTCGACAATATCACCTGGGACCGCCTGGAACAGGCAGCAGTGACCTATCCGTCGCTTTCGCCGGAAGATCCCGGCCAGCCCATCGTCTTTGGGGACGGCTTCCCTAGACCCGAGGGGCGGGCCAGGTTTACGCCCGCGTCGGTGATCCCGCCTGCCGAATTCCCCGACGACGAATATCCCTTTGTGCTGATCACGGGCCGGCAACTGGAGCACTGGCATACAGGGTCCATGACTCGCCGGGCCTCTGTTCTGGATGCGGTGGAACCTGAGGCGAATTGCTCGCTTCATCCGCGCACTCTTGCGGACCTGGGCGTGGCGCCGGGCGACTTCATCAAGCTCAGCACGCGGCGGGGTTCCATTACCGTGATGGCCCGTGCCGATCGGGCGGTGGCTGAGAAGAATGTGTTCCTGCCCTTCGCCTATGTCGAGGCCGCAGCGAACATCCTGACCAACGCGGCGCTCGATCCCTACGGCAAGATCCCGGAGTTCAAGTTCTCTGCCGTCAGGGTCGAGAAGGCGCCCGCACTGGCTGCCGAGTAGACAGACCAGGGATGCGCCCGTTGGGGCGCATCACATCCGTTGTGCAATCTTCGATTGGGTGAGACGCGCGCGACCTGCGGGGTCATCGCGCTGAGTCGGCGCGCGTGTCTTTGCAGCGGCAATCATGGAGAAATATTGGTGTTTGGTATACCAGCGTACCAGTTTTTGACGATTTATCCACACCAGCGTCTCGCTTAAATTATTGATATATAATTAAAATACTTTGGATTGCTCTGCCCTCATAGCGGCTATGCAGCAGACCACCTTGCACAATTCGCCGCGCCGCAGCATATCCTCACTGTACACACAGAAGAGAGGGTCTCGATATGGCCTTTGCAGCGACAACATCTCCCCGTATTGGCTTCGGCTCGGTTCTCCTGGCCCCGTTCCACGCGCTGGCGCGCGCGGTTGATTGGGTTCAGGCCTGCAACCGGATCGCTTCGGAATACGAGTACATGTCCCACAAAAGCGATCGTCAGTTGGCCAGCGAAGGCCTGACGCGCCCAGACATTGCAGACCACATCCGGAAGCGTCACGGGCTCTTCTGAGTCCGCCGACGGCGCTTTCTATTTGGCCAGTGCGGCCATGGCACGCCGCCGACGGATGATCCCGGAGATGGCCGGATAGGCCACCAGCGCCAGTGCCAAAAGAATGCAGGTCAGCGAGATCGGGCGTTCCAGGAACGTCATGGCATCGCCCTGGCTCGAGATGAGCGACTGGCGCAGTGACCGCTCCGTCAACGGTCCCAGCACGATCGCCAGAACGGCTGGCGCCACCGGGTAATTCAGCTTGCGCATCAGGTAGCCGATACAGCCCAGAAGCAGCATCATCCAGGTGTCAAACATCCTGTCTGTGGTGGCAAAGACGCCCACCACGCAGAGCATGAAGATGATCGGCGCAAGCAGGCTGAAGGGCATCGCGAGGACCCGAATGAAGATCGGGATCAGAGCGATGTTCAACAGAACGGTCATGAAGTTGGCGACATACATTGAACCGATCAGACCCCAGACAAAATCCGGGCTTTCGCTGAACAGCAGCGGTCCGGGGCGCAGGCCCCAGATGATCATGCCGCCCAAAAGGATCGCCGTTGTCGGCGAGCCGGGAATGCCCAGCGTGATCATTGGCAGCATAGAGCCCGTCGACGCCGCGTTGTTGGCCGCCTCTGGCGCCGCGACACCCGAGATATTGCCCTTGCCGAAACTGTCGCCATCCTTGGAAAAGGTCTTGGCCAGCCCGTAAGACATCAACGCGGCCGGTGTCGCGCCGGCGGCGGGCAGCGTGCCGACGAAGAAGCCCAGAAAGGATCCGAGAAAGGTTGTGGGAAGGTACTTCTTGATCTGACCGAGGTTCTTGACGATCCGCTTCACACCAAACTCGACCTTGTGCATCTGCACTTTGCCCTTGGTGTGTTCCAGCGTCCAAAGCATCTCGCCGATGCCATAGATGCCGATGGCGAGGACGAGGAACTCGATCCCGCGCTGGAACTCGACCATGCCAAAGAAGATGAGGCGCGGCTGGCCGGAGATGATGTCAAAACCCACGGCGGCCAGCACAAGGCCTACGAGGATCGAGAAGATGGTTTTTGGAATGTCGTCGCCGCCCAGCCCGATGAACGTGGCAAAGGCCAATAGCATGAGAGCGAATTCTTCCTGTGGTCCGAATTTCAGCGCGAAGGCCGCAAGCGGCGGGGCGAAGCCGGTGAACAGGATGACGGAGATCGTGCCGCCGATGAAAGAGGCAATCGCGGCGGCCATCAACGCCTGATCCGCCCGGCCTGACTGTGCCATGGGGCGGCCGTCGAAGACCGTTGCCACCGCCGTCGAGGCGCCCGGGATGCCCAGCGTGATGGATGAGACCGCCCCGCCGTACATCGCGCCGTAATAGAGGGCGGCAAGGAAGATGATCGCGGCGGTCGGCGGAACAAGGAAGGTCACCGGCAGCAGGATCGCAACCCCATTCACCGATCCGAGGCCTGGCATGGCTCCGATAAAGAGACCCGCAAGGCAGCCCAGAAAGATCATGGCCAGGTTGATGGGCTCGAAGGATTGCAAGAGCCCCGCGGCCAGTAGTGAGAATATGGAGTCCATTGGGGCGTCCCCGTCGCGAAAAGTTAAGAAAGGGGCGGCTTCAGTACTGAATCGAGTAACGGAAGTCGTCGATATGCAGGAAGATGTTCTCGAAGTACGGCAGCCCACGCGGCAGGTATTTGTTCAGGGCCACTTCAAAGAGCATGTAGATGGCAACCGGCATGCCCAGAACGACGGCGCTGGTGACTCCCCAACGATGGCCGCCGATTCCGCGGACGTAAAAGAGGAGGAACAGCATCATCGACGGATACAGTCCGATGTAATTGGTCAGCACCAGCAGCAGAAAGAGCGCCACCACTGTGACGCCGACCATGTAGACCGTGTCGGGATCGATATAGGGCTCCCGATTGCGCGATTCCGGGGTGATGCCCCGGTACCAGCGCCACAGTGTCCAGAGCGAGGCGAGCGCCATGCCCAGAGACAGCCAGAACGGCCACATCCCTGAGCCGGGGCCGCGTCCGGGCACCCACCCGATCGCCAAATCATCCGAATAGACGTTCCACATCAGGCCAATCGAGACCAGGAACGTGACCAGGGCCATGAGCAATTCAGCGCTTCGAACAGACAAATCTCTTCCCCTCGACATGGGGCGCCGCGCAGGCGCAATGCGACACTGTGCCCTCGCGGTTTGCGCGCGGGTCACCAGCGATCAGGCCGGCCAGATCGCGATACGCGACCTGGCCGGACCGGTGCTTTACTTTGACGTGATGCTGTCGGCGCCGACGGCTTCGATCAGTTCCACATGACGCTGAAGCTGCGCATCATGGAAGCCGGAGAGGTCCGCGCCCGTGATCCACTCGTCACAGGTCAACCCATCGGATTTGCAGTAGTCCTGCCATTCCTGCGAGTTGAAGAGCTCTTCGAAGAGATTCTGGTACCAAGCCAACGCTTCGGGATCAATGCCCGCCGGGCCGGAGATCGAGCGCTGAATATAGTACTCGAGAACGACACCCTGTTC
>JBCDEC010000027.1:0-27206 GCA_039179965.1 Pseudomonadota bacterium | reverse complement strand
GTTTTGGTACATTTGCGCGGTGTCGAAGGCGCGATAGCCCACATCGGCCGCGCAGGCGATCGACGACAACAGCGTGTCTCCGGTCAGCGGATAGGTCCCAAAGGCCCTTTGGTGATTTTTTTGATAATAGATATTCATGGGTGCCTCCTTCGACTCGTCAGGCAAAAGTAACTCAATGGTTACTTATAGAAAAGAGCTTCTTTGCTAAGCGCTGATTTTCTTGACCTTTTCCTGCCTTGATTCATAGGGCGGTCCTTGGCATAAGTATAACTAATCAGTTACTTAGCGCCGCAGCCGGCTGGAAAAGAGAGCAAATCGTGACCAAGGTCGTAACCGCGGCAGACGCCGTTTCACATATCGCCGACAATGCGATGGTGGCCGTGAATTCTTCAAGTGGACTTTGCTGCCCGGATGCGGTTCTGGAAGCTTTGGGCAAACGGTTCGACGACACCGGCGCGCCACGCAACATAACATCGATCCACCCGATTGCGGCGGGGGATTTCTTTGGCACCAAGGGTGTCGATCATATCGCCAAACCGGGCTGTCTGGCACGTATCATCGGCGGGAGCTACCCGTCCGGGCCGACAAAGGCCGAGCCGCCGCTCATCTGGCAGATGATCACCGGCAACCAGGTTCAGGCCTACAATCTGCCCTCTGGCATCATCTTCGATATGCTGCGCGAAGGCGCGGGGCACCGCCCCGGCGTGCTGACCAAAGTCGGGATGGAAACCTTCGTGGATCCCGATCTCGAAGGTGGCGCAATGAATGAAATGACGAAGGCCCATCCCATCGTCGAGCGCAAGAGCTTTGACGGGGAAGACTGGCTGTACTTCCGCGCGCTGAAGCCAGACGTCGCCATCGTTCGGGCCACGACCGCAGATCAAAACGGAAATCTCAGTTTTGAGAGCGAAGGCGCCTACCTGGGAGCGATGGAGATGGCCCTGGCGGCGCGCAATTGTGGCGGTCAGATCATCGCGCAGGTGCGGCGTGTGGCCAAAAACGGGTCGATCCGCCCGCACGACGTGCATGTGCCGGGCATCCTCGTGGACTACATCGTCGAGGCGCCGGATATGCTGCAAACCACCGCCACACCGTACGATCCTGCCATTTCGGGTGAGCTGATCCGCCCGCTCGAGAGTTTCAGCACGCCTGATTTTGGCGTCCAGAAGGTGATCGCCCGCCGGGTGGCGCAGGAGATGCGCGCTGGCTGGGCGGTCAACATCGGCTTCGGCGTCTCGGCAAACGTACCACGGATCTTTCTGGAGGAGGGTCAGCACGGCAGTGTCACCTGGGTTATCGAACAGGGGGCTGTCGGGGGTATCCCGCTCCTGGACTTCAAATTCGGGTGCGCCTCGAACGCCGAGGCCTTCGTCACCGCGCCGCATCAGTTCGCGTACTTCCAGGCCGGCGGTTTTGATTGCTCCCTGCTCTCTTTCCTCGAAATTGACGCCAACGGGTCCGTCAACGTGTCCCGCCTTTCGGCCACGCCGCACCGCACGGCCGGGGCAGGGGGCTTCGTCGACATCACTGCGCGGGCACGGAAAATCGTATTTTCCGGTACCTTTAACGCCGGTGCGAAAATGCGGATCGAGGAGGGCCAATTGCGTATCGACAAAGAGGGGCATACCGCAAAGTTTGTCGAGGCGGTCGATCAGGTCTCCTTCTCCGGCAGCCGCGCCGTGGCACAGGGGCAGGAGGCCAGCTACGTCACCGAGCGCTGCGTCGTGGAATTGCGCCCGGACGGTCTTACGGTCACCGAGATCGCGCCCGGCCTCGAATTGCAGCGCGACATCCTTGATCAGGCGGCAACGCCGCTCAAAGTGGCCAACGACCTGCGCCCGATGGATGCCGCTCTTTTCCAGCCCGGCCTCATTGGCCTGACCCCATGAGTGAATGCATCCTCCTTGAGATCTCCGGGGCCATCGCGCGCCTGCGGCTGAACCGTCCCGACAAGCTCAACGCTCTGGACACCGAGATGGTGGACGAGTTGGCGCTGCGCTGCCGTGACATCGAACGCAGCGCGGCGCGCGTGGTCATCCTGTGCGGAGAAGGCAAGGCCTTTTGCGCCGGCGGCGATATCGCCGCCTGGTCGGATGAAACGCCCGAGGCCTTCGGGCGCCATTGGGTGCGCGATGGCCACGCCGCCTTTGATGCGCTCGCCCGTCTGCGCCAACCTGTGATCGCGGTGCTTGACGGTCATGCGCTGGGTGGCGGGCTGGAACTGGCCGCCTGCGCAGATCTGCGGATAGCAGAGACGCAGATCAAGATCGGGCAGCCCGAGACGGGCCTCGGGATCATCCCCGGTTGGTCTGGGACTCAACGCGCCCTGCGCCGCTTTGGGGCGCAGGCGGTGCGGCGGATGTGTGTGATGGGCGAGGTGTTCTCGGCCGATCAGGCCCGCGCGCTGGGCATCGTCGATCAGGTCGTGCCAACCGGTGAAGCCCTGGCTGCGGCGCAAACCGCCGCCGAGCATGTGCTGACCCGTGGTCCGCGCGCCACGGAACTCGCCAAAATGATGGTCAATGCTGCCGAAGGGGAAGAGCGGGAACGCGTGATCGAAGCCCTGGCCGGCACCCTGGCCGCCGCCACAGACGAACTTGCCGAAGGGCTCGCCGCTTTTCGCGAGAGACGCAAACCCGACTTCTCGGCCCCCGAGACTCCGGCCTCCCAAACAAAGGACAAACCATGATCCGCCATCTTGTAGCGCTGCGCTTCAAAGCCGATACGCCTGACACCGTCAAACAGGCACTCTATGACGATTTGGCGGCGCTGGACGGTCGGATCGATGGGATCCTTGACTTTCAAGCGCGCGCGAATGTCAGCGTCGAAGACCCGGTCGTACGGGATTTCCGGGACCTCTTCTGGTTTGACTTTCGTGACACGGACGTGCGCGATGTCTATCTGGAGGACGAAGTCCACAAGGCCATCGGCGCGCGAATTGTTGCGGCTACGGAAGGCGGGATCGAAGGCGTCTTTGTGATGGATTTCGAGGTCTGACTGACCGTACCTAGCGGTAGACCAAAAGCTGGTTCACACCGGTCTGAACCAACGTGTCGTCCTGATTGGTTACGGCGAATGCCAGGCCCAGAACGGCCTGGTCGTCCTTTCGGGCGGGGCGGATCTCTTCGACCTCAAGGCGCATGGCGATTGTGTCGCCAGCCAGCACCGGGGCTTTGAATGTCCAGTCCCAGCCTTTTGAGGCGCGGGCGCGAAATTGCGCCGCCGCCTGGTTTTTCATCCCGTCGATCAGCGAGAGCACCAGAAGCCCGTGCGCCACCTGCCGGTCAAACCCGTGCTTTTGCGCTGCCGAATCCGACATGTGGATTTCAAAGCGATCTCCCGTGAGGTCGGCAAATGTCCGGATATGCCCGGCCGAGACCGTGAGGGTCCCGCAATCGATCCAGTCGCCGACTGCAACATCCCCTGCACCATAGAGGCCCGGCCCAAGCGGATCCCGGCTCACGCCGGTACAGGCGCGTCTTCGCGCAGCAGGCCTTGGGACTTCAAGTCTGCCCAGAAATCGCTCGGAATCTCAAGGGCGAACCATTCCAGATTCTGCTGCAACTGCGCCACTGTCCGGGTGCCTGCAATAAAGCTGGGGACCGCCGGGTGGGCGATCACGAATTGCAATGCAGCTGCGGGCAGAGGCACCTTGTGATCGGCACAAACCTGCTCGATCTTGGCGACCTTCTCCATAATGTCTGCCGGTGCCGGAGCATAGTTGTACTTGGCTCCCTCAACCGCGCCCGTGGCCAATATGCCGGAGTTAAAGCCACCGCCAACCGCCACGGCCGCGCCCCGCGCTTCGCAGAGCGGCAGGAAGTCATTCAGCGACTCCTGCTCCAGGAGTGTGTAGCGCCCGGCCAAAAGGAAGCAGTCGAAATCGCGTTGCTTGAGCGCGTCAAAGCAGACTTGCCATTCATTGACGCCCAAGCCGATGGCCTTGACCACGCCTTGCTCGCGCATTTGGCTCAGGGCCTTCCAGCAGCCGTCCATGGCCCGTGCAAAGACTTCGGGTTGTTCCGCGCCATGGGTGAAGACGTCGATGTCGTGAATGTAGCAAATGTCGATGCGCTCAAGGTTCATCCGCTGCAGACTGTCTTCTAGCGACCGCATCGTGCCGTCGTAGCTGTAGTCGTACTCCACTTTGAAGCGGCCGGCGTTTGTCCACATCCCATAGTCGATATCCGCCTTGCGCGCTGGCCTCAGCATGCGTCCGACTTTAGAGGAGAGCACGAAATCGTCCCGCTCCTTCCAGCGCAACGAATAGCCGGTGCGCAGCTCTGCCAAGCCGTGTCCATACATGGGCGCGGTGTCGTAGTAGCGTATGCCCGCGTCCCAGGCGGTCTGGATCATCGCATCCGATGTCGCCTCGTCGATTTCGCGGAAAATGTTACCGATAGGCGCGGTGCCAAAGCTAAAGGCGGTGACCTCCAGGTCCACACGGCCAAACTTGTTTTTTGTCGCCGGATGCATGTCGCCTTCTCCTCCTGCACATCGCATAAGTAACTAGGTGGTTAATAGGGCGGGAGTACCGCCCAGAGCAAGTTTTAATTTGCGCTGTCTGTCTTGACGAGCCTGAAAAACTCCCCATAAAGTAACCAAACAGTTACAAATGGACTCGCGATGCATCTGACTGAGACGCATATTCAAGTGCGCGATATGGCACGGGAATTTGCCAGCGACGTGATTCGGCCGCTGGCCGAAGAACTCGACCGGGAAGAGCGTTTCCCGAAAGAGCTATATCAGCAGATGGCCGCGCTTGGGCTCTTCGGCATTGGCGTGCCAGAGCATCTTGGCGGCCCGGGGTTTGATACGCTGACCTATGCGCTGGTGATGGAAGAACTGAGCCGCGGGTATGCCTCCGTCGCCGATCAATGTGGACTGATCGAGCTGATTGCCTCACTTCTGGTCCGCCATGGCCGGCCGGCACAACAAGAGAAATGGCTCGCCGATGTGCTCGCGGCCAAAACGCTGGTCGCCTATTGCATCACCGAGCCTGAGGCCGGAACGGATGTCTCGGGCATTCGCACCGAAGCTGTGCGGAAAGGCGATGGATGGGTGCTCAATGGCGGCAAGATCTGGATCCACAATGCACCGGTCGCGGATTTGGCTTTGGTTCTGGCGCGCACCGACAAAGCGGCCGGGCGTCGCGGCATGTCGATCTTTGTCGTGGATCTGCACAACGCGGGTGTCGAACGCGGCCCGAAAGAGCACAAGATGGGTCAACGGGCCAGCCAGGTCGGCGCGTTGACCTTCACGAATGTGGCCCTGCCCGAGGACGCGCTTTTGGGCGAGGAGGGGCGTGGCTTTCACATGATGATGTCCGTGCTCGACAAGGGCCGGGTCGGCATTGCCGCGCTGGCCGTGGGTGTGGCGCAGGCCGGGTTGGAAGCCGCGCTGGACTATGCCCAGACGCGCAAGCAGTTCAGTCAGCCGATTTCCGAGTTTCAGGGTGTGCAATGGATGCTTGCGGACATGGCCAAGGATATTGAGGCGGGTCGCCTTCTGGTTCATTCCGCCGCCGGCAAGATCGACAGGGGCGAACCCGCAACCAAGGCCTGTTCCATGGCCAAGTGTTTTGCCGGTGACGCGGCCGTCAAATGCACGCAGGATGCAGTGCAGGTGTTCGGCGGTTCGGGTTACATCCGCGGATTCGAGGTCGAGCGGCTTTACCGCGACGCCAAGATCACCCAGATCTATGAAGGCACCAACCAGATCCAGCGCACGATCATCGCCCGCGAGTTGCTCAAACACGGGGCGGCGGCATGAGCGTTGCTCTGGTAACCGGTTCCAGCCGGGGCATCGGTCTGGCGGCCGCCAAGGCTTTGGCGCAAGAGGGATTTGCCGTCGCTGTGAACGGTCCATTGGATGATGCGGAATTGGCCGCTGCGGTGGACGAAATCATGGCGTTGGGCGACCGCGCCGTCAAAGCAGCCTTCGACGTGAGCGATCTGGCGGCGCATGCGCCCGCGCTTGACGCAATTGAAGACGCCTTGGGCCCTCTGACCACGCTGGTCAACAATGCAGGCGTGGGCGTGTTGAACCGGGGCGATCCGCTGGAGGTCTCGGAAGAAAGCTGGGACCGATGCCTTGCAGTCAACACCAAGGCTATGTTTTTCCTCACTCAAACCTTTGCCAAACGGCTCGTCTCGCGGGAGCGGGACCCAAAGGTCTTTCATGCCATCGTGAATGTCACCTCATCCAATGCCATCGCCGTCGCCGAGCCGCGCGCGGAATATGCGGCGTCCAAGGCGGCGGCGGCGATGGTCTCCAAAAGCTGGGCGGTCCGGTTGGGCCGTGAGGGGATCTCTGTCTATGATGTCCAGCCCGGCCTGATTGCCACCGATATGACCGCGCCGGTGATCGCGCAATACGAAGAGCGCGCAAAGGCTGGCCTGACTGTGCTGCCCCGGGTTGGACAGCCCGAAGAAATGGGCACGATCATTGCCACACTTGCCTCTGGCAGACTGCCCTATACCACCGGGCAGGTCATCTCCGCCGACGGCGGCTTGCTTGTTCCAAGGTTCTGATATTATGACACTTCTGCTTCCCGACGCCGCTGGCGCGCTGTCTTCTTATGGTCTGCAAGGCACACCCATCGCGGCGGCTCCGCTGGGCGCGGACCCTGCGCGCGTCGTCTTTTCCGCTGCTCACGTTGTGGCCGATCCCTTCGCCGACGCGGATCCTTCCGGGCCTGCCGTTCTGGACTGGGAGGCGACGATGGCGTTTCGCCGGCACCTTGCCGGGTTGGGGCTGGGCATTGCCGAGGCCATGGACACCGCGCAACGCGGCATGGGGCTCGACTGGGGCGGCGCATTGGAGCTTATCACCCGCACCAAGGCGGACCTGCCCGATGCGCGCGTGTTCAACGGCTGCGGTACGGATCAACTGGACCCTGCAGACGCGACGAGCCTCGACGATGTAAAGCGTGCCTATCTCGAACAGGTTGAGGCCATCCAGAACGTTGGTGGACGCTTGATCCTCATGGCCAGCCGCGCGCTGGCAAGGGTCGCGACGGGGCCCGAGGATTATCTGACGGTCTATCGCGACGTTCTCGCCGCTTGCGACCGGCCAGTCATCCTGCATTGGCTGGGCGAGATGTTTGACCCGGCGCTCCGGGGCTATTGGGGCTCCGACAGGTTCGAGGACAGTCTGGAAACTGCACTGGCCGTGATCGCCGAGCGCCCATCCAAGGTCGACGGCATCAAGATCTCGCTGCTCGACAAGGACAAAGAGATCCTCATGCGCCGCCGCCTGCCTGAGGGCGTGAAAATGTACACCGGGGACGACTTCAATTATCCCGAACTCATCGCCGGAGACGATCAGGGCTATAGCCATGCGCTTCTGGGTATCTTCGACCCGCTCGCCGTGGCGGTCGGCAAAGCCATTGGGCAATTGGGGCAGGGCGACGACGAAGGCTTTCGCGCCACGCTTGATCCCACCGTTCCGATGGCCCGGCTGATCTTCCGCGCGCCCACGCAATACTACAAAACCGGGGTCGTGTTCCTGGCCTGGCTCAATGGCCACCAGGACCACTTCATTATGCTGGGCGGTGCTCAGGCCATGCGGCCGCTGCCCTATTTCGTCGAGATCTTCAAAATGGCCGATCAAAACGGTCTTCTGGCGGATCCCGATCTCGCTTCGGCGCGGATGCGCCAGTTTCTGGGCGTTTACGGCGTTGCGTGACTTTTCGAACGATCACTCGGCCCTGGCGCTGAACACCGCAACGCTCGGTCACAATCTGGAGGGTCACGGCGCCGGGTGGTCCGGCGAACAGGTGATCGACGCCTGCGCGGCGCGCGGTTTGGCGGGCATTGTCTTCTGGCGGCGGGAGATCGGCAAGCGCGCGGTGGAGATCGGCGAGCGCACCCGCGCGGCGGGGATGGAGGTTGTGGGTCTCTGCCGGACCCCCTTTCTGACCGGCGCGCAGGCCCCCGCGTCCTTTGACGACGCCCAGGCGTCGGTTGATATGGCCGCCGGCTTGGGAACGAAGGTGCTGACGATTGTCACTGGTGGAACCGAGCCCGGCACCAAAGGTGTCATCGAGAGCCAGAAGATCCTGACCGAACGCGTCGCACGGTTGGCCGAATATGCCGCGCCGCGCGGCGTTCATCTGGCGTTGGAGCCACTCAACCCCATGTTCGGCGGCAACCGGACCTGTCTTTTCACGGTGCGCGAGGCGCTCAACATCTGCGAGGCCATAGAGGCCCCGAACGTGGGTATTGCCGTGGATGTCTATCACGTCTGGTGGGACAGCCGGCTGGCCGACGACCTCGCTGCGGCGCGCGGTCGTATTCTGGGTTATCACCTTTGTGACTGGCTGGAGAACACCACCGATATGCTGATCGACCGTGGCATGATGGGCGACGGCGTCGCCGATCTGAAAGGGATCCGGCGCAGCGTCGAAGCCGCCGGCTACCAGGGGGCCTGTGAGGTCGAAATCTTTTCAGGCCGCGACTGGTGGCAGCGCGACCCGAACGAGGTGCTCGACACCATGATCGCGCGGTTCAAAAGCCACTGCTAGGCGTGGCGGGCGATTGAAGGATTTGCCGGGTATGCGTGGAGGCGCCGTCAATCTCTGCCAAAAGAAGCTTGGCCATAACGCGCCCGGCGGCCTCAATATCTTCGTGGATTGTTTCTATGCGCGGACGGTGCAGGTCAAAGACCTGACTGGTCTGTTTGGCAACCACATCGATGTCCTTGCCCAGGGCAAGGTCCTGATCCTCGATGGCCGCCAATGCGGCCATGGCGGCGATTTCGCCCGGACAGATCACCCCGTCGGGGGCGTCGGGCTGTGTGAAACGCACTTTGAGCTTCTCGTAGATCTCGCTGGCCGGGCTGTTGAGGTCGAAATCCACCGGGATCTGGCGCGCGTCGTCCTGCTGCGCGAGCGCTGTGCGGAAACCCTCCATCATATGGGTCGAAAAGGAATAGCGGGTGGCTGGCGGAATGATCAGAATTCGCCGCCGCCCCTTTGCGATCAGCCGGTCTACGGCCTGATGCGCGAAGGTCGCGTTGTCATAATCGTACCAGGCGTGCGAGGCCAGATTTGTGCGGCCGTGGGTGACGAACGGAAATCCGGCCTCCAGCAGGTATTCGACACGCTTGTCCTGAGGCTCGGTCCGGGCAAAGACCACCCCGTCGGCCAGCCGGTTGCGCACGATATGGCGAATCGGACGCATTGGATCCTCGCCCAACTGGTATTGCGTCAGATTGAGGTGATAGCGCGTGTCCCGCACAACCTCGGCAAAACCGGTTACCATTGTGCCGGCAAAATCCAGGATTTCGCCATGCGGATCAAGCACCAGCGCGATCACGTTGGTCCGCCCGGTGCGCAACCTCTGCGCGGCCCGGTCGGGCTCGTACCCCAGCTCGCGCGCGACCTCGGAGATCTTGGCGCGGGTCTTCTCCGCGATCAGCGGATCGCCCGCCAGAGCGCGGCTGACCGTCGTCACGGCAAAGCCCGCCGCATCGGCGACGGTCCTCTGCGTGGGTTTGCGGTCCAAAGCGGGGGTGTCCGACTTTTTCATGGCTTCAGCCCTACCTTGAAAGCGTCTGATTCGGCTGCGGCCTGCCGAAAAAATTTGCCATCAGGCCGGGGGGTTGTGTGTTTTCAGTCATTTGTATCGCGCGCCCTGTGCAAACGGGTGATTGACAAAAGCCCCATTTGTAACGTTATAAATCATCAGCCCAACAACTGCCTGGGTCAATAGGGAGAAGATTATGAAAAACGCAACCATGGCATTGAAAGCCTCTGCGGCGGCGCTGGCGCTTTGTGCGTCAACGGCATTTGCAGAGGATGTGGAGGTTCTGCACTGGTGGACGTCCGGCGGCGAAGCGGCCGCGCTGAACGTGCTGAAGCAGGATCTGGAAACGCAAGGCATCGGCTGGGAAGATATGCCGGTCGCAGGTGGCGGCGGCGAGCAGGCGATGACTGTTCTGCGCGCACGTGTAACGGCCGGAGACGCGCCGACCGCGGTTCAGATGCTGGGCTTTGACATCCTCGATTGGGGCAACCAGGGCGCGCTTGCGGATCTGAATGCCGTGGCCGCGAAAGAAGGCTGGGACGAAGTTGTCCCCGAAGCACTTCAGTCCTTTGCGAAGGTCGACGGCAAGTGGGTGTCTGCCCCGGTCAACGTGCATTCGACCAACTGGGTCTGGGCCAACAAGGCCGTGCTGGAAGCCAATGGCATCGCCATCCCGACCACCTGGGACGAATTTACAGCCGCGGTCGACACTCTGTCCGCTGCTGGCGTGACCCCGATCGCCCATGGCGGTCAGCCCTGGCAGGATGCAACCGTCTTTGATGCCGTGGCCATGGCCACCGGTGGACCAGAATTCTACAAGGCCGCTTTCATCGATCTGGACACCGATGCTCTGGGTTCGGACACCATGAAGGAAACCTTCGACCGGATGGCCTTCATCCGCGCCAATGTCGATGATAATTTCTCGGGCCGTGACTGGAACCTAGCGACCGCCATGGTGATCAATGGCGAAGCCGGCTTCCAGATGATGGGTGACTGGGCCAAGGGTGAATTTCTGAATGCCGGCAAAGTGCCGGGCGAAGACTTCCTCTGCTTCCGGTTCCCGGGCACGGGTGATCAGGTGACCTTTAACGCCGATCAGTTCGCAATGTTTGATCAGGGCGGCGCGGTCTCCGACGAGCAGGCGGCTCTGGCAAGCTCGATCCTCAGCCCCGCGTTCCAGTCGGCCTTCAACGTGGTCAAAGGCTCGGTGCCGGCGCGCACGGATGTGTCGGACGCGGACTTTGACGCTTGTGGCAAGCAGGGCATGAAGGATCTGGCCGCTGCTGCGGCTTCTGGCAACCTGTTTGGCTCCATGGCGCATGGCCACGCCAACCCGGCCGCCGTGAAGAACGCGATGTATGACGTCATCACCGCGCACTTCAACGGCGAATACGACAGCGAGACCGCGGTTGACGAATTCGTCACCGCCGTCGAGATCGCTCAGTAATCCAAACCGACCCGGGGCAGCGCGCGGCGCTGCCCCACACGCTTTTCACTCCCAATACAAGGGGTGCCACGCTATGGCCTCACGTGCCGACGTGGATCTCCGCACGCGCCTGCAAAACTGGCTTCCCAAGCTCGTTTTGTCGCCGTCGCTCGCGCTGATCTTTTTCTTCGTCTACGGCTTTATCCTCTTTACGGTCTACGTCTCGTTCACCGACAGCCGGATCCTGCCCTTTGTCGACAGCGGTGGTCAGCCGACCTACGAGCTGATTGGCCTGAGCAACTACGAGAAGCTGTTCAGACTCTCGCACTGGGAGATCGCGATCGGAAATATGGCCGTCTTCGCAGGCCTTTACATCGTGATCTGTACCGTCCTGGGGCTGGCACTGGCGATCTTCCTTGACCAGAAGATCCGAGGCGAAGGCGTCTTGCGCCCGCTGTACCTTTACCCGATGGCGCTGAGTTTCATCGTCACCGGCACCGCCTGGAAGTGGTTCCTCGATCCCGGTATCGGGCTTGAGAATATCGTTCAGACTTGGGGCTGGACCAGCTTTGAGTTCGATTGGATCAAGAACCGGGACTTTGCGCTCTACACCATCGTTCTGGCGGCGGTCTGGCAGACCAGCGGCTTTGTCATGGCGATGTTCCTGGCGGGTCTGCGCGGGATCGACAATGAAATCCTGAAGGCGGCTCAGATGGATGGGGCATCCAATTGGAACCTCTACCGCCGGATCATCATCCCGCAATTGCGACCGGCCTTTCTGTCGGCTTTCGTGATCCTGGCGCATCTCGCGATCAAGACCTTTGACCTTGTGATTGCCATGACCGGCGGCGGGCCGGGTCGGGCCACGGAACTGCCAGCTACGTTCATGTATTCCTACACGTTCAGCCGGAACCAGATGGGGATCGGGGCGGCCTCTGCGGTCATCATGCTGATGACCATTGCCGCAATCATGATCCCATATCTCTACTCTGAACTGAGGGAGCGCAAGTCATGAGCGTCGCCTCCCAGGACACCACAATTCGCACCGGTCGGATTGCGCGCACCTTTATCTATCTGGTGCTTTTGCTCTTCGCTCTGTTTTACATGATGCCGCTCTATGTGATGCTGGTGAACTCGGTCAAACCGCTCTCCGAGATCACCGGCGGCGGGATGATGTCGCTGCCCGAGGTCTGGACGATCCAGCCCTGGCTCTCGGCCTGGTCCACCGCCCAGATCGGCGTCGAACCCACCGGCCTGCGCCCCTACTTCTGGAACTCGATCCGCATGGTCGTGCCGGCTGTGGCGATCTCGACCATTCTGGGTGCGCTCAACGGCTACATTCTGACGAAATGGCGGTTTCGCGGAGACACGATCCTCTTCGGGCTGATGCTCTTTGCCTGCTTCATCCCGTTTCAAATCGTACTGATCCCCATGGCCGCCGTGCTGGGCACCCTGGGCATCTCGGGCACGACAGCCGGGCTGGTCCTGGTGCACCTTGTCTACGGGATCGGCTTCTCAACGCTTTACTTCCGCAACTACTACGCCGCTTTCCCAACCGAGCTAGTGCGGGCCGCACAGATCGATGGCGCCAACTTCTTCCAGATATTCTGGCGGATCTTGCTGCCGTCTTCGGGGCCAATCTCGGTGGTCTGCATCATCTGGCAGTTCACCAACATCTGGAACGACTTCCTCTTTGGCGCCTCCTTTGCCAGCGGCGACGGCGCTCCGATGACGGTCGCGCTGAACAATCTCGTGCAGTCGTCGACCGGCGTGAAGGAATACAACGTCCACTTTGCAGGCGCGATCCTCGCGGCCCTGCCCACTCTCCTCGTCTACATCGTGGCCGGACGGTACTTTGTCCGCGGCCTGATGGCCGGCAGCGTAAAGGGCTGATCCAATGGGTTTTCTTGATATCGACAATGCCACCAAATCTTACGGGAACGTGGAAGTGCTCCACAAGGTCGACATCTCTGTGGCCGAGGGCGAGTTCCTGGTACTTGTCGGCCCATCGGGCTGCGGCAAATCCACCCTGCTCAATATGATCGCCGGTCTGGAAGAGATCTCCAGCGGTGAGATCCGCATCAAGGATCAGGTCATGAACGGGGTGCACCCGTCCAAGCGCAACATCGCGATGGTGTTCCAATCCTACGCCTTGTACCCCAACATGACAGTCGGACAGAACATCACCTTCGGGCTTGAGATGCACGGCGTGCCGAAACCCAAGCGTGACGCGGCCATGGCCGATGTCGCGAGGCTCCTGCAGATCGAGAAGCTGCTGGACCGCAAACCGGGCCAGCTTTCGGGCGGTCAGCGTCAGCGCGTCGCCATGGGCCGCGCTCTGGTGCGCGACCCGGATGTGTTTCTCTTTGATGAACCGCTGTCCAACCTCGATGCCAAGCTGCGCGTCGACATGCGCACCGAGATCAAGAAGCTGCACCAGAACCTGGGGACCACCATCGTCTACGTGACCCACGACCAGATCGAAGCGATGACTCTCTCGACCCGTATCGCTGTGATGAACGGCGGCTATGTTCAGCAACTGGGCACCCCGAAAGAGATCTATGACACACCGGCCAATCTCTTCGTGGCGACGTTTATGGGGTCGCCGTCCATGAACCTGCTTGACGTGACGCTCGAGCAAGACGGCAACGCGCTTTACGCGGTGACCGCAGATTCAACCGGCGCGCCTCTGCGCCTGCGCGTGGCAGAGCCCTCGGCGGCGCTGAGCGGCTATTCCGGCAAGCGGGTCACGCTGGGCATCCGGTCCGAGGCGCTGACGGATGCGGAGGGTGCGGACACCCGGTCGGCCCATGTGGAGAGTTTCCCTAATGCGGTGAGCGTGGTCGAACCCGCCGGGTCGGACACATTCGTCACCACCCAGATCGGTGGGGCGGAATGCTTTGCACGCATGCGCGCCGATACCCCGGTCAGCCCGGGCCAGCCGGCGCAGTTCGTGGCCAACATGGAAAAGGCGGTCTTCTTCGATCAGAGCAGCGAACAGCGCATTGCCTGAGAAATGGCGCGCAGCTTTGATGTCATAATCGTCGGCGGGGGTTCGGCGGGTTGTGTGCTGGCCGCGCGTCTGTCCGAACATCCCGAGCTGCGCGTCTGCCTGATCGAGGCCGGCGGACGAGACTGGCACCCGTTCTACAAAATCCCCGCAGGTTTTGCGAAAATGACCAAGGGCATCGGTGCCTGGGGCTGGTCCACCGTGCCACAACGCCATTTGGGCGGGCGGGTGCTGACCTTCACCCAGGCGCGGGTGATCGGCGGCGGGTCTTCCGTCAATGCGCAGATCTACACCCGCGGTCATCGTCAGGACTTTGACGAATGGCGGCAATTGGGTTGCGCGGGCTGGGGCTATGAGGATGTCCTGCCCTATTTCCGCAAATCCGAAGACAACGACAGTCTGGCAGACCCCTTTCACGGGCAATCCGGGCTCTTGGGGGTGTCTCGTCCCGCCGCGCCGCTGCCGATCTGTGAGGCCTACTTCAAGGCGGCCGCCGATCTGGGTATCCCCTTCGATGCCGACTTGGCCAGCGCTGAGCCGGAAGGTGTCGGCCACTACCAACTGACCCAGCGCGGTGCACAACGCAGCTCCACCGCTCAGGCCTTCCTTTGGCCTGCGGCACACCGGTCGAACCTGGAGGTAAAACTCAACGCGCAGGTCGTCCGGTTGACGACCGACAAGGGCCGCGTGAGTGGCGTGCAATTGGGCGATGAAACACTCACGGCCAGTCGCGAGGTCGTTCTTTGCAGCGGTGCCATAGGCTCGCCCCGGCTCCTTATGCTGTCAGGTATCGGGCCGGTGGATCATCTCGAAGATGTCGGGATTGCCCCGGTGTTTGATGCCCCGGAGGTCGGCGGCAATCTGCAGGACCATCTCGATCTCTTCACGATCTGGGCCTGTTCGGGGCCCCACACCTACGATGCCTACGCCAGTGGCCTGAAATCGATTTGGGCCGGGCTGCGGTACATGATGCGGCGGGACGGGCCGGCCGCATCCAGTCTGTTTGAAACCGGTGGGTTCTGGTACGCCGATCCGGCCGCGCGCTCGCCTGATCTCCAGTTTCACCTTGGCCTTGGGTCCGGGATAGAAGCGGGCGTTGCGCATATGGCAAGTGGGGGGGTGACGCTGAATTCGGCCTACCTGCGCCCGCGTTCGCGCGGAACCGTCCGCCTGGCATCGTCCGATCCACAAGCGGCGCCGCTCATCGATCCCAACTACTGGTCCGACCCGCATGACCGGGACATGAGCCTGCGCGGGCTCGACCTCGCCCGTCAGATCATGGCCCAGACGCCGCTGGCCAGCTTCGTCGCCCAAGAAGTGCTGCCCGGCCCAGATGTCAGGGATGACGCCGCCTGTATCGCCTATGCGCACACACATGCGAAAACCGATCATCATCCGGCGGGGACGTGCCGCATGGGTGCCGATGCGGGCGCCGTGGTCGACCCGCGATTGCGGTTTCAGGGGATGGATGGCTTGCGCATCGCCGATGCCTCGATCATGCCCCGACTTATCTCGTCGAACACCAACGCCACCGCAATTATGATTGCTGAAAAGGCTGCGGACATGTTCCGCGCTGATCATGGCCTCTGACGGAAAGGATCCTCATCATGTCTGTACCTGTGACCCAGATCCCGGTGATCACTTATGACACCGCAGCGCAGCTCATCGCCGATGCGCTGACCCACGCGCGGGCCAATGACTGGCGTGTATCCGCCGTCGTGGTTGACCCGTCGGGGATCGTCGTGGCGTCCGCCCGGATGGACGGCGTCTCTCCGATCATTCTGGAGATCGCAACCGACAAGGCCTTCACCGCGACATTGGGGCGGACAACCCGCGCCTACTACGAGCATATGTCAAGCTCCCAGGACCTGACGCTCGGGCTCCAGACCCGGCAGCGGCTTTGCGCCTGGGAGGGTGGCGCTCCCATTCGGCAAGGCGATGCCCTGATCGGCGCATTTGGCGTCTCTGGTGCGACCGGGCCCGAGGATGCGGAATGTGCCGAGGTGGCGTTGGAGAAAGCCGGATTGTCGGCGGCCTGATCGCATGCCTGCGGCTGAAGTCAGTTGGCGCCCGCGAGGAAAATCGCGCCGCCCACGAGGCCGAGCACCCGGGCCGCATCAGAGAGCGCAGTGACCGCGCTGTCATAACAGGCCATGGCGTCGCCGGGCAGCAGATAAGGATCGTAGTCGTCGCGATCCTTGCGCACCCGCATGTCCTCGACCTCGCGCTCGACGACAAAGGAGACATCCGTGATCGGGTTGCGCGAGAACAGCGCAACCGCCCGGTTGGCATTCGTTGCCCGTACCCCGCCCACGCAATTGGTTGTCACCCCGCCCTGCATAAGCCGGGTGCCATACGGTACCTGGCGTGCCTCGCGGCCAATGGCGGCGGGTGCATTGCCCCGCGTGGGTTCAATGAGATTGGACAGGAACAGGTTAATCCCCGGTGGGCTGATCGGGCTGGGCACCATCAGATCGTCCTGAAAACACAAGCGGCTGTGAACGGTGACCTCGTCGCCTGAGACCAGCATGATGTCCTGAAAGGACTGGCCCTTGAGCACGGGACGCAGATCCAGACGGTACACCCGGCCGGCGCGGCGCAGTTCCACCGCTGAGAGGTCCGCATCCGGGCGCACGCCGCCAGCCTGACGCAGCGCCGCAGTCAGGTTGCGGGCCTCTGTCGAGGCGCCGCGGGCCTGTTGGCGCCGCTCATCCACCGGACCACTGCCGGGATCGCCCAGTTGCAGAGGCTGCGGTTCAAATACGGCCCCGCCAACAGTCACCCGGGCGACCGCCAAACCGGACAGGATCACCGTCACCCTCGGTGGATCGATGTAGAACTCGCGCGCTGCCAGCGACTGCGAGATCTCGGAGGCCAGGGCATTGGGTGACCGGCCCTCTGCGCGGAAATCTCCGACAAAGGGCAGGCGAATGTCACCATCGCGCGACACCACATAATCCCCCGAAAAGACACCCGCGGCCTCCAGCGTCGGGCGATCGCCCTCGACATGGATCTCGATCAGATCCCCGCGGGACAGGATCTCGTTTTGAAGCGCAACGGGCGCGCTGCCCCCGCCTTTCCCCGGATCGCCACCCAGAAAAGGCCGGCAAGGCTCGGCGTTCAGCTGTGGGGAGATCAGGAAATTGCTGGCCTCGTTGCGGGTCGGCGGCACGCGGTATTGGGATTGATAGGCTGGGGAGGCGGCACCCGGCTCCGGTGTTTCCAAATTCTCGGCAGGCCCTTGCGGGCCGCAGCCATGCAGAACCAGGGCCAAGATGACCGCGCCAAGAATTTTGGTAGACCGATTCACGCCTGTCCACTCAGTCCGCTTTTATTGCGGAACTCTAACAATCTGCTCTGGTGCAAACACTAATCCCAGAGGGCGATTAAGTCTATCCGAACGGATAGGGACCTGTCCGACAACGTTGCAAATCTGTCCTTTCTTGCGGGGGACTGCACCCTCTGGGTCGCAGTATGAATTGCCCCACCGCGGCCAATGCCGGCCGCGGTTTGTTTCGGGTCGCCACCATGCCGCATCGCCTCCTATCCTTGTCTTCGGGCCCGTTTGCACGCCACCTGCTGGCGTATGCGGGATCGGAGGCGGCCGCCAAGGCCTCGCGCCTCTTGGTGGTTGTGGCCGTGGCGCGGACCATGGACGCCACGGCGATTGGCATCGCGGCGGGCGCTCTGGCGGCAGCGGATGTTCTGAAATCCCTGACGGAAAATGGCGCCGTGCAACGCATCATTGCCGCCCCCCAAGCCACGCTGGCCTCCACCTGCCGGACCGCACGGCGGATCTTTACTGTCTGGTGTTTCGGGCTCTTCGTGCTGCAATCCGCAGCCGCCGGGATCATGATCGCGCTCGGCGGCGATCCGATGGTTGCCGCACTGATCGCAATTCTGGCAGCCGAATACCTCTTTATGCCTGCCGGGCTTGTTCAGGTCGCGCTGGCCATGCGGGAAGGCAAGATGCAACAGACGGCGGCGATCTCGGCCGGACAGGTGGTGGGGGCGAACATCATGTGTGTTGCGCTGGCCGTGTTGTGGCCAAGCCCGCTGGCCCTGGTGCTGCCGCGTCTCTTGTCCGCGCCGATCTGGCTGATTGCGGTGCGCCGCCTGCGCCCGTGGCAGCCGGACCGCAGCCAGCCGCTTGCGCCACTGGCCCCGTTCCTGCGCTTTGGCTGGGCCATTCTTGGCGTGGAAATCGTCAAGGCCCTGCGTCTGCAAGCCGACAAGCTGCTTGTTGGCCTGCTGATGGGCGCCGAAACCCTGGGCCTTTATTTCATGGCCTTCAACGCGGGCCTTGGTCTGGCCAATTCCTTCTCCATCGCCTTTTCCACGGTGCTGTTTCCGCATCTGTGCACGAGCGAGGATCGCGCAACGGCGCTGCAACGCGCCCTTGGTCTGGCCATCGGGATCATCGCACCCATCGTCATCCTGCAGTCTCTGGCAGCACCGATCTATGTTCCGGCGCTCTTTGGCGCGCAGTGGCAGGACCTCAGCGGCGTCGTCTCGATCCTGTGCCTTGCAGCCATTCCCGGCGTGATCTGGTCTGCCGCGGCACAATGGCTGCGCGCCGAGAACCGGCCGGAGATAGAGTTCATGTCCACCGCCGCCATGGCTTTGGCCCTGATGGCCAACACGATCGTCATGGCGCCCTACGGGCTCGAGGCCATGGCCTGGGGCTATCTTGCGGTCAGCACATTTACGCAACTGGGGGCCGCTCTTCCGCCCCTGTCCGCCGCCTTGAAACCCAAGCTTAAGGAAGTCTGACCCATGCCCCTGTTCAGTGTTGTCATGCCCTGTTTCAATGCCGCCGGGACGCTGCCGGAAACGCTTAGAAGCCTGCAAGCGCAGACCTGTTCGGATTGGGAAGCCATTTGCATCGACGATGGCTCAACCGATGAGACGCTGCCGCTGCTCCATCGTTTTGCGGCCGGTGACGACCGCATTCGGATCGTGCGCAATCCCGGCAAAGGGCCAAGCGCGGCGCGCAATCACGGCGCACTGGAGCTGGCAGACGGTGCGCTTGTCGCCTTTCTGGACGCCGACGATGTCTGGGCCGCAGACAAGCTGGATGCCACGGCCCGGGCCTTGGCAGATCCCGGGCTGCACGCCAGCTTTGCCCGGGTCGCCTTTTTCAGAACGTCACCGGATCGTCCGACAGCCTATTCATCGGTAAGGGATGCGTTGATGGAGATCGATCATCTCATGGGCGAAAACCCGGTCTGCACCATGTCGAACCTGACGGTCCGACGGACCGTCTTTGCCGCCACCGGCGGGTTTGATGAAACCATGGTGCACAACGAGGATCTGGAATGGCTCATCCGCCTGACCGGCGAGGGCTATCGTCTGGCCGCATTGGGCGAGGTTCTGGTGTCCTACCGGGCCAGTCCCACGGGTCTGTCCGCAGATCTGGACCGGATGGACGCGGGCCGTCAGGCGGCTTTGCGCACGGCGGCCAGATACGGCGTGCAGCCCAAGGCGCATCACGAAGCCATCCATCTGCGCTATCTCGCCCGCCGCGCGTTGCGGCTGCAATCGGGGCGGACATTGCCTCTGCAACTGGCGCTCAAAGGCATTCAGACCAGCCCGCAGGGCTTTTTCTCCAACCGGCGGCGCGGCGCACTTGTTGCGTTTGCGGCGATTGTGGCACCTCTCCTACCCCCGAAGGTGTCTCTCGCCATGTTCGCGCGCTGACCTTGCGCCCGCCGCCGTTGCAGAGCCGCCCTCGTCCCTGGGGCGGCTCTGCTCTTAATCGCGACCGCCTTGAGGCAGAAACCGGGCCCCGCACCCTATCCTGACGGATAGGGCCGGCATGCATTCGGAGCAGTCGTGACCCAAGAGACCCGGCGGCGTGACCGTCCGTTTCATTGTCCGGACCTGGCGGTGCGTGCAACATCACAACAAGATATAACATGCTGATTCAGAAAGAGTTCCCCATGCCCCAGGCTTCAATCATCGTCCCCGCCTACAACGCTGCTCATACGCTTCGCGAGACCTTGACTTCGCTTGCACGGCAGACCTTCAGCGATTTTGAGATCGTCCTGGTGGATGACGGGTCGACAGATGACACCTTGCGGATCGGCGAGGCATTTGATGACCCAAGGCTGCGCATAGTCAGCCAGCCCAACCGGGGTTTGGCAGGGGCGCGCAACAGTGGCATTCATGCGGCCCGGGGCCAGTTTGTCGGATTGTGTGACAGTGATGATCTGTGGCATCCCACCAAGCTCGCCCGTCACGTCCGCCACCTGCGGGCCGATCCGGAGATCGGCGTCAGCTACAGCGGCTCGGCGATGATTGATGCCCAAGGACAGCCTCTGGGTCTGTCGCAACGCCCGCGTCTGGCACGGGTCGATGCAGCGCATATCTTCCGGCGCAATCCGGTGGGCAACGGCTCCGCCGCGGTGATCCGGCGAGAGGCCCTCGATGCCGTGGCCTGGCGCCCGGCCGAGGAGTACCGGCGCGACTGGTGGTTTGATGAAAGCTTCCGGCAGTCCGAGGACATCGAATTCTGGCTGCGCCTGGCACTGACAACGGACTGGCGTTTTGAAGGCATCCCGGGTGACCTCACCCAGTATCGGATTCACGGCGGCGGCCTGTCGGCCGGGACCGGCCGGCAATACGACAGCTGGTTGCGGATGGTTGACAAGCTCACGCCCGTCGCGCCGAGCTTTTTCGCCCGCCACACCGAAGCCGCGCGGGCCTATCAGTTCCGCTATCTGTGCCGTCGGGCGATCAGTGACGCAGACGCGGCACGGGCGGCGTCCCATGCCCGGCGCGCCTTGCGTGCCTCGACCCGCCCGCTCTGGGAAGAGCCTGTCAAAAGCGTGCTGACCTTTGGCGCGGCGATGACTCTGGGTGTGCTGGGCGCCGACCGTTTCGCCCACATCCGGCGCGCGTTGAGCTGACCCTCGTGATCCAGGGAGGAGACCGTCCCATGTCTAGAAAGACCATTGTTCATCTTGTCGATGACACCACCGCCGGGGGCATCATGCGGATGCTCGACTATATTCGGACCGATCCCGCGATGGCCGATCTGGGACAGCACGAAGTTGTCTCCGTCAAGCGCGGACAGTTTTCCGCTCCGGCGGTTTCGGCGGATGTGATCGTCTCGCATCTGTCAGTCTGCTGGCGCAGCCTGCCGATGCTGATCGCGCTGCGGGCCCGATACGCCGGTCAAACCCTCGTCCATATCGAGCACAGCTATACCGAGGCCTTTGTCGCGGCCCGGGTGCGCAATCAGGCGCGGTTCAAAACCTTGCTCAGGACAGCTTATGCGCTTTTTGACCGTGTTGTGGCGGTCAGTGCCGCGCAGGGTGAATGGCTGTCCCGCCGTGGGCTGGTCAGTGCGCCGACGCTGACGGTGATCCCGTCCTGCGTCGATCTTGTGCCGTTCCTGGCGTTGGAACCGGTCTATCGCCGCCCAAGGGTCATCGGAGCAATCGGACGGTTCGAAACACAAAAGGGCTTTGACACGCTTATCCGTGCCTTTCGCAGCGCGCCGGACTCCGAGTTGCGGTTGCGGCTGATCGGCGACGGGTCTGATCGTGCGCATCTGCACGACCTTGCCAAGGGCGACAGCCGGATTTCCTTTGTCGGCTATTCTGCCGATCCCGCCTCGGTCATGGCCGGGCTGGATGCGGTCGCGATGCCCTCGCGCTGGGAAGCCTATGGGCTTGTGGCGCTTGAGGCGCGGGCCGCGGGCCGCCCATTGCTGGTCGCGCCGGTCGATGGTCTCAAGGATCACATTGTGGCGGGGGCCAAAGTTGTGCCCGGCGGCTCTTTGGCCGGTTGGCAGGGGGCCCTGACGCAATTGGCCTGTGCCGGGCCGGCCCTGCATATCGATGTGACCCGGGCCCGTGCTGAGGCCCGGGCCACGATGGCCGACACGCCTGTGCTTTGGAAAAACATGCTGGACGGCGCGGTTCGCCCCGAAACAAGCGCCGTGGCCTGACCCGGTGCGGAGGCGGGGCCCCAGCCCGCCTCCATTTTTTTGCCCAACCAGATCAGGTTCAGGGCGTATCCTTCCCGCAGTGCTGGATAGACGAATGTCCGGGTTGGCCGGGCGCAGGGCCGCTGGAACAGTGGCTCTGTTTCAAGGGCCTGCGATGATTTTCAATGATCCAACCCGTCGGATCCATCGGGCGCGCACCGCACCAGTTCAGCGACCGGGACGGCGTTAACACGCATCCGCTCTTCTCGTCGCTGTCCAAACCTCTGATGCATTGCGGTTTTAACGTCAGCGCCGCAGGATCGATGGGCCGTGAGGCAAAACCGCAGGGTCCGACCGCGGCCCAGTTATGCCGCCTTTGCCACCGCCACGTTGGAAGTCACCGCCGGTTTGTCCTGCCCCAGTTCGCGCGCGTGCAGACCCAGCACGACAAGACCGGGCCAGATCAGGTAGGCCTCGATCTCGATATTCTCTCCCATCGACAGCAGCACCAGCGTCATCATAATGCCCAGCGGCAGCCGGCCTCTGGGTCCGCGCGCTGCATCCAACAGCGCAAGCGCTGTCTGCCACACCATCGGCAGGAGCAGGGCGAGAAACCCGGCCATGCCTTTGACAAACAACAGGCCCCACCATGTGTGGTGCGTTCCGATTGGCATGTATTCCACCAGATGCGGGCCAGGCGCGATGGTGCCATGGCCAAACC
Source organism: Pseudomonadota bacterium (assembly GCA_039179965.1). Lineage (GTDB taxonomy): Bacteria > Pseudomonadota > Alphaproteobacteria > Rhodobacterales > Rhodobacteraceae > Marinibacterium. The sequence goes on along the minus strand of JBCDEC010000027.1, from coordinate 4,583 downwards.
AGTAGGCCTCGTTCTCCCAGCGTTCGCGGGCAATGCGCTGCAGTGTTTCGCGGACACGGGTGCTGTCGGCGCGCGCGCCCTTGAATGCGGCCACAGCGCCCTGCAGCGTATTCAGCACAGCCGGCCCCAACATGGCCAGCGATGCCGTCAGCGCCCCCAGCGCCGCCCAGGCCCAGCCCCTGAGCAAGAGCGGCATCATCCGCGGCCCGAGCGTGCAGGCCACGAGGCCGACCATGCCCATGCGCGACTTTGACATCAGGATCATCGCCACGCCGGCCGCAACACCAATGGCGCGCCAGCGCCGGTCCGTCTCTTCCAGAGCAAAGAGCACCATGATCACCCCCAACAGCGCGGCAAACGGAGACCATGGCGCATAAAACTGCCAGCGCGGTGTCCAGCTTGCCGGGTCGAAGGTGAAGAAATAGACACTGAAGTATTCCGGGCCGGGCCCGCCGATGGCCTTCAGGGGGGAGGTAAAGATCCGCTCGGGCAAACCCACGTAGGGCGCTGCAGCCAGGATGGGGATCAGGATCAGTGTCCACAGGCCCACCACGCATTGGCCGCGCACCAGCACCGCCCGGCGAATGGGCAGGACCGCGCCAATCAGCGGAAAGAGCGCCAGCAGCGCCCACCCCTTGGCCCATCCGATCGAAGATTTGATGGTCTGTTTCAGACCCAAGTCCCAATTCAGATGACCGACCCAAAGCGCGACAAGCATGAGGCACATGCCGAGGATCCAGCCCCAGACCACAGGCGGGATTGACCCGGTCACCCGCATGTCTGCCCGGACCGCCGGACCAAGATAAAGCGCCAGAACCGCCAGTGCACCAAGACTCCAGGCCAGCACCGGTCCGACCACGTAGAGCGCACCAAAGGCGTAAAAGGGCCAGGTCAGCGTGAGCGCCCGGAAGAGCACGCGCTCGACCGGGTTCTGCGCCAACGCCAACGCGGCTGGATGTGACAAGGCGCTCACGGCACTCACGGCGCGCCCGGGGACGCGGACGCCGGCTCGGCCAGCAGGCGCGCGATGAGCGGACGGCGCATCCAGCCGAGGGTGAGCCCGAACAGGAAAAACAGGGTGGCCGCCGCACCCGCAGCGAGGGCCAGCTTGCGCCGGGGCGAGCTTGGATCCTCCGGAAGGGACGGGTTCTCAAGCACCTGAACGAGTGGATAGGAGGCAAAGAGGTCCACCTTCGAAGTCTGCGACCGCGCAGAGGTCGAGGCAAAGACCGCCTCGGCCACGGAAAAGTCGCGCTGTAAATCCTCCAACCGGGCCGCCGGTTCAATCAGGTCGATCACCCGGGCGTCCGCCTCGGCCAGACGCTGGAGAAGGTCGTCCAGTTCGGCCTGTTGGCCAATGCGCTCGCTGTCGAGTTGTACGAGCTTGGCCAACAGATCCGCCCGTCCGCCAATGGGCGAGAAATCAAGCCCGGCGGCGGCTTCCCGCGACAGGCCGGTGACGGTGACCGCCTTCCACAACGCGCGCTCCAAAGTCGCATCATAGGCATCGCGCGCCGCCTTCAAGGACGGATGCCGGGCCCCGTATTGCCCCTCGGCCTCGGCCAGTGCGGCGGCATGCTGGCTCATCTCCTTGATGATATGGGTGAACTCGGTGTCGGCATGCAGTTTCAGCGTGGCCGCCGCAGCCATCGGGGTGATGCCGAGCGTGGCCTGAAGGGCCTCAACAGCACGGGCTTTTTCGGTCGCCGTGCTTGATTTCTCGCCCACCCGCGCGCGCATCGCATCCGTTTCGCGCACCATGTCTTCGTATTGACCGGCATTGATCAGCCCGGTTTCCCGCTGCAGATCCTGAATTTGGAGCCGGGTTGTCGCGACGGAGACCCGATAGTCGTCCAGGGCATCCTGTCCGCCGCTCTCACGGACGCTGGCTTCGTCGTTTCTCAGGGCGTCGATCTCGGAGAAGAACGCCTGCAGCAACGAGTCACCGCGCGCCTGCGCATCCTCGGGCGAATTCCCGGTCACTTCGATGTGGATCAGACCGGTCTGATCGACGAGGTTGATGCGCGGGCTGCCAAAGTCCGTGCGCTTCATCTCCAGCCCGCTTGCGGCGGCCTCCAAGATCCGGTCTGCGGCGAGCAGGCGCTTGTAGGTCTCGGTCGGGCTGACGGATGGGCTGGCGAAGGGCGAGTTGGCGAAGGAGGAGGCCTGACCGATCTGATCCAGGTTCAGCGATGCCGAGGCGCCCGAACCAGGCAGAATAAGCGACATCGCAGATGTGTAGCGCAGCGGTGCGTTCGACAGATACCCCATGATCGGGGCCCAGATCATGGCCGCGCCCAGAAGACCAAGCCAGACGTAGCGGGGCAGGCGGCTGGTGTCCGAGATCTGTCCCCCTCGAAAGATCCGGCCCAGGCTCAGACGGCGCGCAGGCTGCGGCTTGGCGCGCAGGTTGGCGGACAGGTCAAACGGTTCAACGCTGAGATCGGTCATGGCAGGACTCCTTTGCAGACCGTTTACCTTGTTGAGGTGTCGGCCTGCAGAGGGGCGGAGGGGTAGAGCCCAGTGCATCCGGGCCAGGACCTATCCGACCGGATAGGTCCCCGATCGCAACAGTCGTTTGTCAGAAGAGACAGGTTTCCTTGGCCACCATCGCCGCCTGGGTGCGGTTGGCGACGCCAATCTTGCGGTAAAGCGTCTTGACGTGAAGCTTGACGGTGGGTTCCTGCACATCGAGGTCCCTGGCAATTTCCTTGTTTGACTTGCCCTGGGTCAGGCCTTCGAGCACCTGCAATTCGCGGCGCGACAGCTTTTCGGCCAGTTCATGTTTCGGCGCCGGGGCTTCCGCGGTCATGAAATCGAGCGGCGCATATTGCTCTCCCATGGCCATGAAGCGCACCGCGTTCACCAGGGATTTGGCCGGAAGCGTCTTGGGCAGAAATCCGGCCGCGCCTTCGGCAAGCGCCTTTTCGGCGATGTCACGGTCGGCAACGCCGGAAATCAGCGCCACGCGCTGACCGTCCCCGGTGGCCTTGGCCTTGTCGAGCCCGGCCAGACCGTTCATCCCCGGCATATTGAAATCGAGAAGAACCAGATCGAACGGATCCTCTGCTTCGATCAAATCCAGCGCCGCGTCCAGCGTCGCGGCAGTGGCCGTCTCCATATCCGGCTCGTTCTCCAAAAACGCCACCAGAGTGTCGCGCAACAGGTCATGGTCGTCAGCAATCAGGATTCTCAAGGACGCTTCTCCTCAGCCTGTGTTTCTTTTGTGCGTAAATTCTTAGCAGCCCCCTAACGCGTGTCACGCGACAAGTCCAAGCGCGATTTGGGACAGTTCCCTATCCGAATGGATAGGTGCACCCCGCCCTTAGGAGTGCGCCGCCTGTTCTTGCGGGATCTTCGCCTCTGCTTTCGGGCCAAAACCTGCCCCGAAAGCGGCAGGGAACGATCCGAATGTCGGAGCGCATCGCCTGATGCCCATCCCGGCTCTCCCTGTGCTCCGTTGAGCGCGACCGGCAGAATAGTCAGTTTGCCGCCAGATACATACGAGACGGGAGCACACTATGTCTTACGCTTCAACATTCCCACCAGAGCACATGGCCTTGCCGGCGATGCCGCCCAAGGACCTGTTTGATCGGGCGCCTGCGCCGCGTCTGGAGACGCGTTTGGTTCTCGGTGTTGATGTTGTCGACGCCTCATCCGAGGCGGTCATCGCAACGCTGCTTGATGGCGAACGGCGCAGGGTGGCCTTTCTCAATGCGCATTGCGCCAATGTCATGTCGCGCGACCCGGCCTATGCAGATGCCGTGGCAACGGCCGATCTGGTTCTGCCGGATGGAATCGGTGTGGAACTGGCCGCCCGGATGAGTGGCGAAAACCTGACCGAGAATCTCAACGGTACCGATCTGACGCCCAAACTGATGCGCGCCGCGGCGCAACGCGGCCTGTCGGTGTTTCTGTTCGGCGCCGAACCGGGTACGGCCGAAGCCGCCGCCAACCGGCTGTGTCACCTGTGTCCGGGACTGCGGATCGCGGGAACCCGCGATGGCTTCAAGCAGGCCGAGGATACCGAAGGAACAATTGCGCAGATCAACGCGTCGGGTGCGGATATCGTGCTGGTTGCCATGGGCGTGCCGCGTCAGGATCTCTGGCTGGCGCAAAACGCATCCAGATTGAATGCCTGGCTTTGTCTTGGCGTCGGCGCGCTGTTTGATTTTCTGTCGGGGCGCGTCGAGCGTGCGCCGGACGTTGTGCAGCGCCTGAGACTGGAGTGGGGCTGGCGGCTGATGAAGGAACCGCGCCGCCTGGCCGGGCGCTACCTGATCGGCAATGCGACCTTCATGGTGCGCGCCGCCCGCGACGCCATGGACCTGAGCAACCGCGATGCCAGGGCCAAACGCCTGTTCGACCTAGCTTTGGCCGGTGGAGGCCTGTTCTTTCTGATGCCGCTTTTTGCGATTGTCGCGCTGGCGATCCGGCTCGACAGCAAGGGGCCCGTTTTCTTCTGCCAGACCCGTATCGGGCGCAACGGTCGGCCATTCCGCTTTTACAAGTTCCGCTCCATGCATGTGGATGCCGAGGCGCGCAAAGCAGCGCTTCTGGCGCAGTCCGACCGGGATGGCGCC
>JBCDEC010000026.1:0-27536 GCA_039179965.1 Pseudomonadota bacterium | reverse complement strand
GCCGCCGGCCTTTGATCTGCTCTACTGGAACGGGGACGGCACCAATCTGCCCGGCAAGATGGCGATGCAGTACCTTCGCCAATTGTGCCAGGGCAATGAGTTTGCCGATGGCGGGATCTCCTTCCTGGACCATACGCTGCACATCAAGGAGGTCGATGTGCCGGTCTGCGCGATTGCCTGCGAGACCGATCACATCGCCGCATGGCGGGACAGCTATCGGGGAGTCCAGCAGATGGGATCGCGGTCGCGCACGTTTATCATGACGCAATCGGGGCATATCGCCGGGATCGTGAACCCGCCGTCCAAGAAGAAGTACGGCCACTTCACCAACAAGGACCTGAAACTCGATGCGCAAAGCTGGCTCGATGGCGCGGAGTTCCACGAAGGGTCCTGGTGGCCGCGGTGGGAAAACTGGTTGAAATCTCGGTCCGGCAAGAAGATACCGGCACGCGAACCTGGCGACAGCACGCATCCGGCGCTGTGCCCTGCGCCGGGCGACTATGTCCGCTCGGTTCCCGGGTCAAAGGACTGACCGGCGCAGTCGCCACACCCCCGGCACACCTCCGCCACACGGACAGCTGAAGATTTTTTCTGCGCCGCAGCATTTTCTCTTGAAATGCTGCGGCGCAGCACATATTGTTCGTTCAGAGAGAGAGGCACGGGGTGGGCCCGTACCATTAACCAGGAACAAGACAATGGCAAACACTCAAGACTTCACCGCGATGATGAAAGACATGATGGGCGCATTTCCGGTGGACACCTCCGCTATGGAAGACGCGTTCAAGACCTCCGCGTCGCTGAACGAAAAGCTGTCGGGCGTTGCTCTGGAAGCCGTCGACAAGACCACCGAAGTGTCCACCGCATGGACCAAGCAGACCATCGAAAAGCTGGGCGAACTGTCGAAAGCCAAAGCTGAGCCGGCCGACTACGCCAAAGCACTGACCGATTTCGCTTCGGCCACCGCAGAAATCTCGGCCGAGCACATGGCCGCCTACGCCGAAATCGCCAAGAAAGTTCAGATGGACACCGTCGAACTGATGATGGCTGCCGGCAAGGACATCACCGAAGATGCGACCGCTGCTATGAAAAAGGCCACCGACGAGGTGACCGCCGCCACCAAGAAGGCCACTTCGAAGTAATTCGGTCGCCAACAGGCAACTTGCACCATCTCCTCCCCTCAGGTGCAATCGCAGGAGGGGGCAGGTCATCCGATCTGTCCCCTTTTATTTTTGTCTGCGCGCTTTGAGCACCGCCGCAAAGGCAACTGAGCAGCCCATTGTAAAACGGGCTCTTTCATTTCGTTCTGCGCTCGCATAGGCTTTTCTGCGATGCTGCATGACGGGAGGCTCTCGTGGCCGATACAGACAAACCGCTGCTGATTAAACGCTATGCCAGTCGACGGCTCTACAATACCGAGACAAGCGACTACGTAACGTTGGAAGACATTGCGGGGTTCATCCGCGATGGGCGTGAAGTCAAGATCGTGGATCTCAAATCCGGTGACGATCTCACCCGGCAATATCTTCTGCAGATTATCGCGGAACATGAAAGCCGCGGCGAGAATGTGCTGCCGGTCACCGTGCTCAATGATCTGGTGCGCAGCTACATGCTGCCGGGGGGTGGGATGATGCCCCAGTTCCTGCAGGCCTCGTTTGACATGCTCCGGGAAAGCCAGTCGAAAATGATCGACAACATGACGGCGATGAACCCGATGGCCAAGATGCCCGGCTTCGAAGCGATAAAGGCCCAGCAGGACGCCTTTGTCAAAGCGATGACCGGCGGACTGGCGACCCAGTGGTCCGGTCCCGAGAAAGACTCCGATGCGCCCGAGGGCGAAAGTAAGGACGATCTCGAAGCGATCAAAAAGCAGCTGGCCGATCTGCAGAACAAACTGTCAAAACTGGGCTGAGCGCAGGTCCGGAACCGGGGGCGGCCGCTAGGCCGTCGCTTTCTTTGTGTTGCGTTCCAGGATCAGGCTGTAGAGCGCGTTCAGCGCATCAATCGTCGTGTTCTGCTCCAGCTTCAACCCGTAGCGCTTGATCAGGGGCTGGAGCCAGACAATGGCTTCACGTCCCAACTGGATGAAGTCTTCCTGCGAGCGGATTCCGTAATCCTCGCTTTCCGGCATCGGGTCGCGCAGCAATGGGACGCCAAGCCGCTTTTCCATCCAGGCGATGTCATCCGGGTCGATGCCATCGTGGACGAACTGTTCGGAGATGCGGAATTTCTTCAGGCCCCGTTCGTCATTGTCCGACTTCAGATTGGCGAGGTCGGCGAGCTTTCGCATGATCTGAACATGCTTGGGGGCCGGGTTGATCAGGTTTCGGATCAGCACTGTGCGCGCCTGGAACTTGAGCTGCGAGCCCATGCTGGACATGCCCTCGCGGTTCCACAGGAACAGCGCCGCGGCGGCATACATGCACATGCTTTCGTTGGCCCGGGATTCGTCGAGCCGCGTGATGCGCGCGCCAATCCTGTCCGCGAAATCAAACACAACGCTCTCTTTGCGAAAGCTCTTCGGATCGAACGGGATCAGTTCCATCCGGTCGCGCCCATAGACATGCAGCATCCGTCCGATGCGCAACTGAAAACGCTGCTTTGAGACCTCAAGCTCGGACCGCCCGTTCTTCAACCCCTGCTGAAAGGCGGAGGACGCATAGCTGATCGGATCACGCACATAGGCGATCAGCCGAATCTTCTCGCACCGGTCCGAAAAGTACTGAAACATCTCCAGATGCTGGTTCCGGCGCAGGGCCAGTGCGCCTTCGGCGGACATCAGCATGCGTTTGCGATCGACCTTGAAGGCCGCATCCAGCAGCGCCCCGGCATGATCGCGCCGCGCTTCATATTCCGCCTGCGTCAATCCCTGCTGGATCATGCCCGGCGCCTGATGTTCCATGGGCCGGAAATAGACCTGGATCGGCATGCTGTGATTGTTCCATTCCAGCGGGGCATAGATGATCTCTCCGTCATCATAGCCGCGAAAGGACCGCTGGATCGACGACGACCCGGTCTTTTCCATACCGAAATGCAAAATCAGTTCCGAGACCATAGGCTCACTCCAAGACCGCCCGATCCGGCCGTGATCGTACCTCATGGCCCTACGGCGGCGCCTCGAGGGTCTGCCGCCGGGCGTAGTTCAGACAGAGCCACTAACCATAGCGGGCCTTGCAAGACAAGACCCGCCGCTGGCCGTGGTTAGCCGATGGTGCTCAGGTGCCGTAGGCCCGCCGATCCGACACAACGTGATCGACCGCCGCCAGCAGAATATCCGTGATCACATCCAGGTCGGCCCGGGTCAGACGGACGGGCAGGCGGACGTCACAGGCCTTCATCAGCATGGCGCGGGTCTGGGGCAGGTCGGGCACATCATCGAGGAACTGCCAGTTCCAGAAGGCGCGTGCATTGTCGCTCGACAGGCCAAAGACTTGAACCTTGACGCCACGGTTGGCGGCCTCGGCCGCAAAGGCGCCGATCTCGTCCTGGCTCATGTTTTCCATGTTGAACTGGATCGAATCCGGTGCCCGCACCTCTGGTCCAAGGGGATCGGGCACGTGAATGAAGGGCGAGCCGTTCAGGCGGGCCGCGACATAGTCGTGATTGATCCGACCGTCTTTCACGCGGCGCGGCAGTTCGGGCAGCTGAGCCCGGCTGACCACAGCCGAAAGATTGTTGAGACGCAGGTTGTAAAGGGGCAACTGGTTCTGCCACTTGGCAAAGGCGGCCTCCAGCTCGCCGTAGCCGAAACCGCGGTGCTTTTTCCAATTGTGCTCATAGGCGCCCGACATGATCACCGCGCGCGCGATCAGGTCGGCATCATCGGAAATCATGATACCGCCTTCGCCGGCATTCACCATTTTGTAGGACTGGAAGGAAAAGCAGCCAAGCGTGCCGATGGTGCCGATCTTGCGGCCATTCCAGACCGTGCCAAGCGAATGCGCGGCATCCTCGATGACAGGCAGCCCGCGCGCATCGCACAGCGCCATGATCGTGTCCATGTCCGATGTATGGCCGCGCATGTGGCTGATGATCACCGCCTGAACTTGGTCAAGCTTGGCTTCGAAATCCGCCAGATCGACCCGGTAGTTGTCGCCGACCTCGCACAGCACCGGCACGCCGTCCGCATGCACGACCGACGATGGGACAGCGGCAAAGGTAAAGCCGGGGATCAGCACTCTGGCGCCCCGCGGCAGCCCCAGGGCCTTGAGCGACAGGAACAAGGCGGCCGAGCAGGAAGACACCGCCAGCGCATAGCGGCTTCCCATCATGGCGGCGAAATCGTCTTCCAGCAGCGTCACGGCGGCGCCTTCGGAGGTGTAGCGAAACAGATCGCCCGACTGCAGCAGCGCCTCGATCTCGACCCGCGCGCCCTCGGGGATAGGTTCAGCCTCATGAACGTTTGGAACGCTTGTCATTTTCGATTTCCTTAATTCGACCTTTGATAAAGGTAAAATATAGGGCGGAATGATCCAACCCAAAACACCTTTGGCGGTAAAAAGCCGATTCACTCTGTTGCAGCATCGCCCCAGGTTTTGGCGAATCTGTGGCGGGATCAGTACCCCAACCGGTCGCGCATGGCGTACCAGCTCATGCCGAGCGCCAACAGCGGCGCGCGCAGGGCGGTGCCACCGGGAAACACCGGGGCCGGCAAAGCGGCAAAGGTCTCAAACCCGTCCGATTGCCCGCGCACGGCCTCGGCCAGGAGCAGCCCGGCATGAGTCGCCGTGCCGATCCCGTGCCCTGAATACCCCGATGCGCTCAGCACCCGTGGTGACAGGCGCGCCATCCAGGGCAGGCGCTTCCAGGTTATCCCCAGCGTGCCGCCCCAGGCATAGTCAATGCCAATGCCGCGCAGGTGCGGAAAAATCCGCTCCATGGGCTTGCGAACCGTGCCCGCAATGTCGCGCGGAAAGCGGTACCCGTAACTCTCGCCACCGCCAAACAGCAGCCTGCCGTCAGAAGACAGGCGGAAGTAGTTGATGACAAAAACATCATCGGCAACCGCGACGTCCCGGGTCAGAACCTCGCCCTGCCGCGCGCCCAATGGTTCAGTGGCGGCAATGAAATTGTTGATCGGCATGACCCGCGCGGCCACCTTCGGCGCCAGGTTGCCCAGATAGCCGTTGCAGGCCAGGATCAGATGATCCGCGCTGACCGATCCCTCCGGCGTGCGCACCCGCACCCTCGCCCCCTCGGTGATCTCCAGCGCCTGGCTGCTCTCGTAAATCCGCGCGCCCGCCGCCTCCGCGGCCCGCGCCAGCCCCAGGGCCAGCTTCAACGGATGCAGATGCGCCGATCCCCAGCTGATCACGCCGCCCTTGTAGACCGGCGACGGACACAGCGCCTGCGCGCCCGCTTCATCCAGAACCTCTGTCTGATCATAGCCATAGACATCGGCCAGATGGTCCGCATAGCGATGGAGCGCGCCCGCGTCCTGCGGCGAGGACGCCATCTCCGCCACACCGGGGCGCAGATCGCACGCGATCCGGTGCCGCGCGATCAGCGATTTGACCAGCGCGATCGCCTCGGATCCCAGATCCCAAAGCCGTTTGGCGGTTTCAAGACCATGGCGCGCTTCCAGAACATCCTGGGTCACCCGCTGACCGCCGCCCAATTGGCCGCCATTGCGCCCAGAGGCGCCAAACCCCACCCGATGCGCGTCCAGCAGGATCACCGATCGTCCCGCCTCGGCCAGATGCAACGCTGCGGACACCCCGGTATACCCGGCACCGATGATGCAGACATCCGCCCGCTCTTCGCCTTTGAGAGCTGGTCGCGGTGGCGGGATCTCGGCACTGGCAACATACCACGAGGCCGGATACCGGCCCGGCCGATCATTGGCATACAGCAAATCCATCGCGCGCTTCTGCTTCTTTCTTTTTCCAAATACCCCGGCGCTCCACGCGCCAGGCGCCTAGACGTTCAGCAAGAGATGCTCGCGTTCCCAGGGCGAGATGACCTGCAGGAATTCCTCGTATTCGGTCCGCTTCACGATCCCGTAGACCCGCGCAAACTCCGGACCGAGCAGGTCATGCAGATCACCGGCCCCGTCAAAGATATCCAGGGCCTGGCCGAGAACGCGGGGAATGTCGCTTTCGCTGTCATAGGCATCGCCGCGAAACTGCGCGTCCGGCGCGCGTTCCTCGATCAGACCGAGATAGCCGCAGGCCAGCGACGCCGCGATGCCGAGGTATGGGTTGCAGTCCATCCCGGCCAGCCGGTTCTCGACGCGCCGCCCGTCCGGATCCGACAACGGCACCCGGATCCCGGCCGTGCGATTGTCATGCGCCCAGCTGAGATTGATCGGCGCCGCGTGGTCTTTCACATAGCGGCGGTAGGAATTCACATAAGGCGCCAGAACGGCAATGGCCTTGGGCAAATGCGTCTGCAAACCGGCGATGAAATGAGAGAACGCCGGTGTGGGCGCGCCGGTTTCATCGGAAAACAGGTTGCGTCCGGTGGACTGATCGATCAGCGAATGATGAATATGCATGGCCGAGCCCGGTTCGTTCGCAATCGGTTTGGCCATGAACGTCGCAAAACAATCGTGTCGGATCGCCGCTTCGCGGATCAGCCGTTTGAAGTAAAAGACCTCGTCGGCCAGCTTGACCGGATCGCCGTGGCGCAGGTTGATTTCCAGTTGCCCGGCCCCGCCTTCCTGGGTGATCCCGTCGATTTCAAAGCCCTGGGCTTCGGCAAAATCATAGATGTCGTCGATCACCGGCCCGTATTCGTCGACGGCCGTCATCGAATAGGACTGGCGGGCCGCGGCCGGACGCCCGGAGCGGCCCAGCATCGGCGCGATGTCCCGGCTGGGGTCGACATTGCGGGCAACCAGGAAGAATTCCATCTCCGGGGCCACAACAGGCGTCCAGTCCTTGTCGAGATAAAGCTGCACCACGCGTTTGAGCACATTGCGTGGCGCAAACGGCACCGGGGTCCCGTCGGAGTTCAACGCGTCATGAATGACCTGCAGCGTCCAGTCCCCGGTCCAGGGCGCGGCCGTTCCGGTCGACAGATCCGGCATGAGCACCATGTCGCGTTCCGTGAACCCCTCTTCGCCGGCGGCCTCGCTCCAGCTGCCGGTTATGGTCTGATAGAAAATACTGTCAGGCAGGTGGAACTTGCTCTGGCGCGCGAACTTTGATGCCGGCACCGCCTTGCCGCGCGCAATGCCCGGCAAATCGGCGACCACACATTCCACCTCGTCAAGGCGGTGATTTTCCAGATAGGCCAACGCGGCCTCCGGAAGTTGAGACATCCAGTCGCTCATGACACCGGCTCTTTGAGGAAAAACTGCGCGATCTCATCCGCGATCGCCGTGCGGTCGGTGGGTTGATCAAGGCTCGCCCGGGCCTGATCGATCAGGTCCTGCGGCACCCGGCCCGGGGCGCGGTGAGTCAGCAGCCCGTCAACAAAGGCGGCATCGAATTCCGGATGCGGCTGACAGGTCCAGATCCGCGTGCCGTATTGCAGGAAGGCGTTGCGCGCGAATGCGTTGCCGCCCAGCACGGTCGCCGATGCCGGCACCTCGACCACCTGATCCTGATGCCAGGCATAGACCGCGATCCTGCGTCCGCCCAGATCATAGACCTGGCGGCCCACCGCCCAGCCGCCGGAGAACTTCTCGACCCGTCCGCCAAGTGCCTGAGCAATGATCTGATGCCCAAAACAAATGCCCACCAGAGGTTGCCCGGTGTCATCAATGCTGCGGATCAGAGCTTCGAGCGGTGCGATCCACGGGTGATCCTCATAGGCGCCGTGCCGCGAGCCGGTGATCAGCCAGCCGTCGGCGTCGTCAGCCGCCGGCATCGGCACCCCGTCCACAACGGACCAGGTTTCAAACGAAAACCCGTTGCCATCCAGCAAACGCTCGAAAAGCTGATGATAATCACCCGTTTGATCATACATGGCCTCGGGCGCGTGGCCTGTCTGTAATATGCCCAGTTTCATAAGACACCAAATTTGATCAAATTCATGATAGGCTCGGCCGGTCGGGATGACAAGTCCACTCAGGCCGCATCGATCAGCGACTGCCAGTGCTTGTCGGTCGGGATCTTGTCAAATCCAACCACTTCCTGACGCTTTGTCAGTGCGAGGTATTTTATCAGATCGGGCGGCAGCACGCGCGCCATCTCTGCGCTCCGGGCAAAGGCATCGATTGCGCTTGGCCAATCCGTGGCCAGCGCCGGGGCGCCATCGTCTGCATAGGCATTGCCTGAAATCGGCGGCGGCGGGGACAGTTCGTCTTCGATACCGGCCAGGGCGGCGCCAAGGATGACCGCCAGCAAAAGGTAGGGGTTTGAATCACCCCCCGCACAGCGATGCTCGATGCGCCGCGCCGCCGGCGGACCGCCGGGGATCCGAATCGCGGCGGTGCGGTTTTCATAGGCCCAGACAGCGCTTGTCGGCGCATGCGCGCCGGGTACCAGGCGATCAAAGGAATTGGCGAACGGGGCAAAGATCAGAGTACTGTCCGGCATGGCCCGCAAACAGCCCGCCACGGCATGGCGCAACAGCGGGGTGCCCTCGGGCCCGCCATCGGAAAAGATGTTTTGCCCATCCTGATCGACGATCGAGAAATGCACGTGCATCCCGTTGCCCGCATCATCGGGATAGGGCTTGGCCATGAAGGCGGCAGCCAGCCCATGGCGCCGGGCAAGGCCCTGCACCAGCACCTTGAACAGCCAGGCGTCATCGGCCGCGCGCAGCGCCTCCTGGTGGGTCAGTGACACTTCGAACTGCCCGATCCCGCTTTCCGAGGTCGCCGACTCCACCGGAATGCCCATTTCATCACAGCCGGCGTAAAGGTCGGTAAAAAAGGCGTCGAACGCATCGAGTTCCTGCACCGAAAGCACAGCGCCATGGCTCAGTTGGCGGCTGGACTGCGGATCCTTGACAGGGCGCAGCGCATCACCGCTGTCGTCCACCAGAGTGAACTCCATCTCCGTGGCCGCCAGAACCGTGCAACCGCGCTCTGCGAACCCTGCGAGGATCGTTGCAAGCGCTGCACGCGGGTCACCCGCGAAGGCCGCCCCGCCGTCATGATACATCGTCATGGGCACCAAAGCGCTGGGCTGGGGCAACCATGGCATCGGGACAGGCCCACGACCGGTGGGTCTGAGCACACCATCGGCGTCTCCGCTTTCAAAAACTAGGGGTGAGTTTTCAATGTCATAGCCCCAGATGTCCACGTTGAGCGCGGACAGTGGCATGCGCACGCCGCCTTCGAGCTTGCCCAAAGCGCGCGCAGGGACGCGCTTGCCGCGCAGGCGTCCATTCAGGTCACAGGCGGCAAGGCGCAGGGTGGAAAACGACGGTGGCGTCATGAGGAGCAGGCCCGTGGCAAGTGTCTTTGATATTGCGTGCAACCCGCGGCGCTAAAGCCAGGTCACATGGCCCAGACAGCCCGAATTGAGCAGCGATCACAAGAGGCTGTGTGATTTTCCGGCGATAGAAGGCTGGCCCATCGCGGCGAACGGCGCAGTTTGCGACGGTTGGCCGGGTGGCCCGGCCCTATTGCGGCGCAGGCTTCCTCGCCGGGCGCGCCAAGAAAATTCGACGAATTTTCTTCGCCCGACCCGGGTGACGTGAGGCCCATCCGAGACGGTGCAGGCGGGTCCGGAACAGGATCAGAGTGCAAGGCGGGGTGGCATGGGTTCTGCCACATAGGCGTCTTCATCGGGCCGGACAAAGCCCTTCAGATGCAGCGCCCGGCGCGTCTCGTCCGGGAGCGCAGTGATGGCCTGCCGGACCGCGTCGGCCAAGGGCGCCGGGTCCTGGGACGCGGATGTGATATAGGGCGGGCCCAGGGTGATCGGGCTCAGATCCACCTCCCTGAGGCCCCGAGGCGTGAGATTGAGGTCCTCAAACATCAGCCAGCTCAGCAGATCGATCCCTGCCAGATCGGCCGCTCCTTCGGCCACGGCTTGCAGCGACGCCGCGTGGCTGCCGGTCAGGGTGACGGGCCCGGTCTGCAGGCCGCGTTCGGACAGGACAGTCTGCAGCGCGGCCCAGCCCGATTGCGACAGCGGATCGTTCACCGCCAGCCGCAGATCGCTGCGCCAGTGCCCTTCGTTACGCATCACGATCACCGAGCGGTATCGCCCCGGCGGGCAATCCGGCAGGCCAAAATCGGGGGTCCCGACCAGTCTCACCTGACCGTGCAGCCGCGCGCGATAGGGCAGTGAACAGGTCTGCGCCAGCACCAGATCAGGTGCGGTCCAGATCGGCCAGAGATCGTCGGGTCGCTCCAGATGCGCCGGGCCGGCGCCCAGAGCGTCGCGGATCTTGCTCCAGTAGAGGTCGTTGGCCGCCTGAACGGGTGCCATATCGTAAAAGCCCAGATAGGCTATCACGCCCCGGCCGCTTTTTTCCGGGCGAGATTGCTGTCCAGATCGCTGACACCGAGGAGGCTGGCCACCATTCGCAACAGGGCATCTTCCTCGGCCTCGCGGTGCCCATCCGCCAGAACCACCTTCCACAGCGCCTCGATGACCGCAAGGCGATCCTCATAGGCGACGGTCTCCTTGATGGCCCGGGTAAAGCGTACGGTGTCCGGCGCATCGGCCTCCAGCGACTCGCCATCGCGGCGCAGCGCGGTGGCGGCCAAGGGCGTCAGCCCATAGCGCGCGGCGAGGATCCGGTCGATGAGGTCAACTTCATCCGGGGCATAATAGCCATCCGTGCGGGCAACCCGCACCAGGAGCGCGGCCAGCGCCGCGCGGGCATCTTCTTCGGACAGCGGTTGCGGGGCCGGCTCGGTCAGCCGGCGGATCAGGTCAGAAAACATGTTGGCCATATAAGCCGCGCGCTGGCCCGGGGCAATTGCGGCGCGCCCGCGATCTTGTCACGCCAGGGCCGCCTCGGCCCGCGCGCGCGCCGCAGCGTTGTCCGCCACCGTGAGACCAAGCGCCAGACGGGCGGTTTCGACAATCGCGGTTTCGTTGTCCTGCACCTCGCCATCAGCTATCACCACCTGCCAGAGCGCGGTCAGGGCGTCACCGCGCGACGCCTCGTCCAGTTCGGACCGGATCAGGGAGGCGAAGGTCTCGGTATCCGGCGCCGCGGCGTGCAGCTTTTCGCAGGTGGCGCGCATCTTGGCCGCCTCGATGGGACCAAGTGAAAAGAGCCGGGCGAGAACCTTGTCGATCAGGCTGATCTCGGACAGCTGATAGTCCCGGTCCGACATGGCGATCTGCACCATAAGCGCGCCAATCGCGAGTTTGGCATCGGGATCCGGCAACGGGTCCGGTTCGCTTGCGCGAAACGCGCTCAGCACTTGTTTGAGAACGGACATCGCTCCTCCCGCAAAGTCACTCTGGTGCAGCGTCACGGACGCCCCTCACAACGCATTCACGCCCAGTGCAGTGCGGCGCCAGCCAAGCGAGTCTGTGGGTGCCTGACCGGTCCATCCGAACACACGCGTTTGGTCGAGGAGCCTGAGACAGAACGTCTTTCAATGCAATCCTCTTCGCCCGGGCCGGGCTGCATTGAGGCGCGATGCGTTTCAATCGCGCGCGCCTGCAAGCATTGTTCCGCCGCGCCGGGGAGGTCCGGACGCGGTCCGGTGTCGCCGCGCCACCCGGGGCCGTGCCGGGTCAGACCAGGCGAGAGGTTTCCTTGGCGGCACGGATGAAGCTGTCAAACAGCGGATGCGGTGCAAAGGGTTTGGATTTCAGTTCCGGATGGAACTGCACGCCCACAAACCAGGGGTGATCGCGCCATTCGACAATTTCCGGCAAACGGCCGTCGGGCGACATGCCGGAAAAGCTCAGCCCGGCGTTTTCCAGCCGTTCGCGATAGGCGAGGTCGACCTCGTAGCGATGCCGGTGCCGTTCCTCGATCGATGCCTGACCATAGATCTCGGCCACCTTCGAGCCTTCGGTCAAAACCGCGTCATAGGCGCCCAGACGCATTGTGCCGCCCTTGTCGTCATCCACCTTGCGCTCGACCTTGTGATTGCCCTGGACCCATTCCTTGAGGTGGTAGACAACAGGTTCAAATCGCTTCTTAGCGGCTTCGTGATCGAATTCCTCCGATCCCGCCTGCGGCAACCCGGCCGTGTTGCGGGCCGCCTCGATGACCGCCATCTGCATGCCCAGACAGATGCCCAGATACGGCACCTTGTGTTCGCGCGCGAATTGCGCGGCGAGGATCTTGCCTTCGGTGCCGCGTTCGCCGAAACCGCCGGGAACCAGAATGGCGTCAAAGCCTTCCAGATAGCTGGCCGGATCTTCGCGCTCGAACAATTCGGCGTCGACCCAGTCGACATGCACCTTCACGCGATTTGAGATGCCGCCATGCGTCAGGGCCTCGGCAATGGATTTGTAGGCATCTTCCAACTGCGTGTACTTGCCCACGATGGCCACGCGCACATCGCCTTCGGGATGTTCGATCCGGTCCGCCACATCTTCCCAGACCCCCAGTTTCGGGCGCGGCGCGGGATGAATCTGAAACGCGTCGAGCACCGCCTGGTCAAGCCCCTCCCGGTGATAGACCAAGGGCGCGTCGTAGATCGACTTGAGATCGAGCGCAGCGATCACACTGTCAGGGCGGACATTGCAGAACAAGGCGAGTTTTTCGCGTTCCTTGTCCGGAATCGTCTGTTCCGACCGGCACACGAGAATGTCCGGGGCGAGCCCGATCGAGCGCAATTCCTTGACCGAATGTTGCGTGGGCTTGGTCTTGAGTTCGCCGCTGGCCTTGATGAACGGAAGCAGCGTGAGGTGCATGAAAATGCACTGGCCGCGCGGCTTGTCCTGGGCAAATTGCCGGATCGCCTCAAAAAACGGCAGGCCTTCGATGTCGCCAACCGTGCCGCCAATCTCGCAGAGCATGAAATCGACCTCATCCTCTCCGATTGAGATGAAGTCCTTTATTTCATTGGTCACATGCGGGATCACCTGGATTGTCTTGCCCAGGTAGTCGCCGCGACGCTCCTTCTCGAGCACATTGGAATAGATCCGGCCCGAGCTCACGGAATCGGTCTTGCGCGCCGCAACGCCGGTGAATCGCTCATAGTGACCCAGATCGAGATCGGTCTCGGCTCCGTCATCGGTCACGAACACTTCGCCATGTTCGAACGGAGACATCGTGCCGGGGTCGACGTTGAGATACGGATCCAGCTTGCGCAGCCGAACGGAATAGCCCCGCGCCTGCAAAAGCGCACCAAGCGCAGCCGATGCCAGGCCCTTGCCCAGAGAGGAGACCACGCCGCCTGTAATAAAAATGAAACGCGCCATTGTTCGGCCGCCCCCGTGTTTCGTTGCCGATTATCTGCTTTCGGATCGCCTCGGCGGTGCGCAGACACCGCTCTACCACGGGACTTCATTGTATCAGGATTCGCACCCGAATGGCAAGCCAACCGCTAGATGCTGTTGTGCGAATTTCTCTGAAGCCAAAGTGTTGTGGGTTTGGTCTCGGGCCGCTGGCATGGCCAGCGGCGTTGTTTCGTCGCTCCGGGCCGGCGCGCCGGGATCAATCGGCGCGCGGCACGAGGGGTGCGTTGTCGTCCGGGCTGGGCGGCAGAAGGTCTTCCGCCGAGGGCAGGGACGGGGTCGTTGCCGGCCCGTCTTCGGTGCTCAGCGGATCGGCCGTACGGTCAATCACCGACGTGCCGGCCGCGTTCTGTGCTGCCAGGATCGTCAATACCGTCGAGGTGCAGATAAACGCCACGGCGAGAAACCAGGTGAGTTTGCTCATGGCGGTTGCTGCCGAGCGACCTGCGGTCGATGGTCCACCGCCCGACGAGCCCATGCCAAGGCCGCCGCCCTCCGAACGCTGCATCAGCACCACGCCGATCAGCGACAAGGCCAGAATGAGGTGGATGATGAGAACGACGTTTTGCATAGGGCCCCGTTTGGGTTGGTCTTCCGAAGTGGCATGCCTGTTGGCTCCGGATGGATCCGGCTGGCAGATGATCGCGCGACATGTAGGCAAAACAGTCACGAGGGGCAAGGGGGCACGCCGGGGAATTGGGCTTGCCCGCCAACCTGGCGCGCGTCAGGATAACGCCATGGCACATGACGATCCCGATCACCCCCATACGCTGCTCCCGGCGGATCCCGCGTTGCGCGTGAAGGCGCTGGAAACCATCCTCACCCGCAAAGGTCTGATCGACCCAGCGGCTCTGGACGCGATCCTTGAAACCTATACCAGCAAAATCGGCCCTCAGAACGGGGCGAAGGTGGTGGCGCGGGCCTGGACCGATCCGGGCTTCCATGCCGCTCTGATGCAGGATGCCACCGCCGCCGTCTCTGAAATGGGCTTTTACGGGCGGCAGGGCGAGCACATCGTCGCCGTCGAAAACACGCCGCAGCGGCACAACCTCGTCGTGTGCACGCTGTGCAGTTGTTACCCCTGGCCGCTGTTGGGCGTGCCTCCGGCCTGGTACAAATCCGATGCCTATCGCGCCCGCGCGGTGCGCGAGCCGCGCAAGGTGCTTTCTGAGTTCGGCGTCACGTTGCCCGAGGACACGCGTGTGCGCGTCTGGGATTCCACCGCCGAGATCCGCTACCTTGTCCTGCCCATGCGGCCAGAGGGCAGCGCCGGCATGAGCGCCGAGGCGCTGGCGGCCTGTGTGAGCCGCAATGCCATGATCGGCACGGCGCAGGTGCATCTGACATGAGCCGGGTACATGATATGGGCGGACGGTTTGGCGATGGGCCTGTGCGTCCGGACAGCCCCGCAGACCCGCTGTTCGAGAAAGAGTGGCACGCGCGTGCGCTCGCGGTCAGCCTGGCGGCCGGCGCGCTGGGCGCATGGAATCTCGATATGTTGCGCCATGCGCGCGAAGGGGTCGCCGCGTCAGATTATGCGCGGTTCAGCTATTATGAAAAGTGGATGGCGGGCCTGGCGGATGTGCTGGTTCAGACCGGGACCGTTGCGCGCTCTGATCTGACCGATCCTTCTGGCAACGGCGCCCCATCCGCACCGCTGGCGCCGAACGCGTTGCGGGCAGAGGCGGTACCGGCCCTGCTCGCCAAAGGCGGCCCGGCGGCGCGCGACAGCGCGGTCGCGCCACGTTTTGCGCCGGGCGATCATGTGCGTACGCTGCGGCCCGCCGCAAACCGGGTCGCGGGCGCCGGCGGTCACACCCGCCTGCCGGTCTATGCCGCGGGCGCCGAGGGCGAAATCCTGCGATATCACGGCACTCATGTGTTTCCGGACAGCAACGCCCATGGCCTGGGCGAGGCGCCCGAGCCGCTCTATGCGGTCGCCTTCAACGCCTCCGTGCTCTGGGCCCAGCCCGAGCATGGCGCGGACGAGGTCATTCTGGATCTCTGGCAGAGCTATCTGGAGCCGGTGTGAGCCGGCCCGCACCAGCCGTGGACGCGCCGCCGGACCCGCCGGTCTTTGAAGCGCCCTGGCATGGAGAGGTCTTTGCGCTGACCGTACATCTGCAGGCGCAGGGTCGCTTTACCTGGCCCGAGTGGACGGCACGCTTTGGCGCGGCATTGGCAGAGGCCGGGGAGGGCACGTCCCTGGACGGCGGTGATGACTACTTCTCGGTTTGGGTCTCGGCGCTGGAATCACTTCTGGCCGAAGACGGCAGTGCCCCCTTGAGCGAACAGGCCCGGCTGCGCGCCGCCTGGGAACAGGCCTATCTGTCCACGCCCCACGGTGCACCGGTTCGCCTGCCTGAGGCAGGTCCGCCCGAGCCTGAGCGCTAGGCAGGGGGCGCGGCATGCGGGGCGGGCGGGCGGGCGCATGACGCGCCCTGCCGGACGCCTCACAACAAGACCGTGGGGTGCGGGGGGCGACCGGCCGGCGTGTGGCATCGAGATTCCGGTTTTCCTGATGCGCGCACATCTATATAGGAACGCGGGTTTGGTCCCACATCGCCCTCAGATGACCCAAGTCGCAGGAGAAGCTTATGGCAAACGTTGTTGTGGTCGGCGCCCAATGGGGCGACGAGGGCAAGGGCAAGCTGGTCGACTGGCTCAGCGAACGGGCCGACGTGATCGCGCGCTTTCAGGGCGGGCACAACGCCGGCCACACGCTGGTCATCGACGGCGAGGTCTACAAGCTGCATGCCCTGCCCTCCGGGGTCGTGCGCCCGGGCAAGCTGTCGGTCATCGGCAATGGCGTCGTGCTCGACCCCTGGCATCTGGTTGAGGAAATCGCGACCGTACGCGCGCAGGGGGTGGTGATCTCTCCCGACACCCTGATGATCGCGGAAAACACACCGCTCATCCTGCCCATTCACGGCGAGCTTGACCGCGCGCGCGAAGCGCAGAACTCCGTGGCCAAGATCGGCACCACCGGGCGCGGCATCGGACCGGCCTACGAAGACAAGGTGGGCCGCCGCTCCGTGCGGGTTGCCGATCTTGCCGATGATGCCACGCTGGAACGCCGCGTCGACCGCGCGCTCGTGCACCACGACGCGCTGCGCCGGGGCCTCGGTCTGCAGCCTGTCGACCGGGACGATCTGATCGCCCGCCTCAAGGCGCTCGCCCCCGAGATCCTGCCCTACGCCGGCCCGGTCTGGAAGGAAATGAACGACCGCCGCCGTGCCGGACAACGCATTCTGTTCGAAGGGGCGCAGGGCGCGCTTCTGGACATCGATTTCGGCACCTATCCTTTTGTCACCTCCTCCAACGTGATCGCCGGACAGGCCGCAACCGGCACCGGCGTAGGTCCCGGGGCCATCGATTTTGTGCTGGGCATCGTCAAGGCCTACACCACCCGTGTCGGCGAAGGTCCGTTCCCGACCGAGTTGCAGGATGAGACCGGCCAAAGGCTTGGCGAACGCGGCCACGAATTTGGCACCACCACCGGGCGCAAGCGCCGCTGCGGCTGGTTCGATGCCGTTCTCGTGCGCCAGACCTGCGTGCTGTCGGGCATCAACGGCATTGCGCTCACGAAACTGGATGTGCTCGACGGTTTCGAGACTCTCAGGATCTGTACGGGCTACGCGCTGGATGGCGACATCATCGATCACCTGCCCACTGCCGCCAATCATCAGGCCCGCGTCACCCCGATCTATGAGGAAATGCCCGGTTGGGAGACCTCGACCGAAGGCGCGCGCAGCTGGGCGGATCTGCCCGCCAATGCCATCAAATACGTCCGGCGCGTCGAAGAGTTGATCGGCTGTCCGGTGGCACTACTCTCCACCTCACCCGAAAGGGATGATACCATCCTCGTCACCGACCCGTTTGCAGATTGATATGTCCGAGACCAAAACGACACTCAGCCACAAGGCCCGCCGCCGCTGGGCGCTGTTCATCCTGCTGGTTGGCCTGCCAGCCTATGCCGTGCTGGCTGTCAGCGTGATCAGCTGGTTTGACCGTCCGAGCTTCGGGGTTGAACTGATTGTCTACGTGCTGCTGGGCATCCTCTGGGCGCTGCCGTTCAAGTTCATCTTCAAGGGTGTCGGCAAGGCCGACCCCGATGCGGCGGACGAGACGGCCTCTTGAAAGGCTGGGGGGTCTCCCTTGCCCTCTCGGCCAGCGCGCTGGCCAGCCTTCTGGCAGCCGATCCGTTCGAGAACTGGACCCTTTTGATGGGGGCCGAACTGACAGAAACCGGCACCGGCGCCGATCTGCATCTGGTCAAGACCTTTCCCACCGCCCTGGAAACCGCCGCGCCGCAGTTTGAAATCGCGGGCTATCTGGTCCCGGTTCTGGCCGAGCCCTTTCTCGACCGCTTCCTGCTGGTGCCCGATCCCGCCGACTGCCCGTATTGCGGTCTTGGCGGCTATGGTCCGTCGCTTGAGGTCGATATGAAACGCGCCCTGCCGGATTTGCCGGAGGGCGCGTTTTTGACTTTGCGGGGCCGGTTGGAGCTGAACCGTGATGGCGACAGCTTCGAATTGTACCGGCTGGTCGATGCCGTGGAGATTGCCTCCGACGGATAGCGCGGTCAGCCTATGGCCTGCTGGGTCGGGCGATAATTGATCTGCTCGGAGGCCGTGAAACGACCGCCCGCGGTCTTTTCGATTTTGCCTTCCCGCAGCAATTGGCCAAACGTCCGCAACCCGTCTTCACGGTTGAACTGCGTGCTGGCCACCTGCTTGACCCGGGTCATCAGTTGCGGGCGCGAGAACTGGTCCCAGCCTTCAACATAGGACATGTAGGCCGCCGCCGCTTCGAGCAACTCGTGCAGGTCGCGGGCCCCCACCTCGCGGGCGAAGGCGGCAAAGCCACCCGGCGCCGTGTCGGTGGTGTCGGTGTCGGTTTCCGCAGCGACCCGCCGTGGGCGGATCGGGCCGCGCTGAGGCAGGATCTCGTCGGCATTCACCCGTTGCTCGGCAACCAGCTTGAACGGTGCCGGACGTGCCTCGGCCGGGCGGCGCGGGCGTGTACCGGAGCCTGCAGCATCCGGACGGCGCGGGCGCACCACATTGGCCAGATCCTCCCGATAGATGGCATCGGTGTCCTCTGCCACCGCGTCCGGCCCCAGAGATCCCTCGGCCTCGGCCGCAGCCACAGCGGCGCGCAGATGCGAATAGGCTTCGCGGCGCGACGAGGATTCCGGTTCGTCCATCTTGCTGTCGGCTTCCGCCATCAGGCGGTTGACGTCGGGGGCGTTGTCTTCGATCAGATCCGCGCCGCGGGCCCGGGGGCTCGGGGCCGGCTCGATCGGATCCGTCAGCAGCGCCGGCGCCAGCGGAGCGTCGCCGTCATCCGCGAAATCATCCTCGAAGTCATCGGCGAATTCATCCACGTCCGGACTGTCTGGCGGGTTCAAGGCGGCTTGCGCTTCGGCCAATTCGGCAGCCACGGCATCCAGTTCAGCTTGCAGATCGGCTTCGTCTTCCGCAGACAGCGAGGAGTCCGCGCGGGCTGCAAACCCGTCTTCGTCCAGAGTGTCCATGGGTTTGCGCGCACTGCGCTTGACCTTGACCACGCGCGACAGCGGGCCGGTTTCGGCGGCCTGCATGGCCGCTTCGCCCTGACCACCCAGTTCGCCCAGGATGTTCTGCAGCGCCGCATCATCGGCCCCGTCGTCAAGCGGGTCGTCGAGCGCGTCTTCTGTCTCGTCGTCCCAATCCATCGACCGGAACACATTGGCCTCATCCGCCTCGTCCGCCTCATCCGCCTCAGGCAGATCCTGGACCGGATCCGCAGCCACGGGTTCAGGTGCCAGCGCGTCCTCGGCGTTCAGATCATTGCCCTGCAGATCGGCCATGACGGATGCCACGGCATCGTCGGTGTCCATCGCGGGGTCCGCGTCCAACGCCGTGTCATCCTGCACCTGCTCTGCATCGGCATGAAGGACCGCAGCGATGGAGTCTTCGACCGGTGGCAGATCCATGTCGTCCTGGACCATGTTCAGACTGTCATCCTCCGGCATCGCCGGGATGGGCGCCTCCGCAGTCGCCGGATCGAACGCCTCGGTCGGGGTCTCCATCGCCAGATCAGGTGTCAGCGCAAGCGGCGCTTCGGTGGCGAGCGGCGGCATCGGGGCAGGGGCCACGAGGCCGTCCACCGCGTCTGCGGCCGGCGCGTCGGTCAGAGTGTCGATGAGATCGTCGATCCGGTCAGAGTCCGGCTCATAGTCCGATGCATCGGCGTCCAGCGCTTCGGCAACATCCTCAACCTGTGCTGACATCAGACCGGGTTCTGTCGCATCCACGGGCTCTGACAGCGTATCGTCGGCCAGAATCGGGTCCGGGTCGAACGGTGCGGAGCTGTCGTTCAGGACCTCCGGATCCGATGGGAACCCGGTCTCTGACGAAAGCGCCAGATCCGACATCAGATCCGTCTCCTGACGGTCCTCCGTGACGTCGCCATCCGCCGACATGTCCAGATCGGACAGGGTCTGTTCGGCTTCGGCCGGCCTGTCCAGCGCATCACCCAGCGGCGCATCACCCAGCGGCGCACCCGTCAGCGTTGCATCGTCAAAGCTGTCTTCCGACGGCCCGTCCAGCGGATCGGACAACAAGGCATCGTCCTGCGGTGTCTGCTCAAACGGTGCCCGTGAGGGCTCGGCCAAGGACGCGAGGTCCAGCGGATCAAGCGCGGTTGTGTTCAGCACCGGTTCGGCCAGGGCCTCGGGCACCCCACTTTCATCAGAAACGGCGGACGTCAGCACCTCGGGCTCGACCTGCTCCTCCAGAGCTGCAGCACCGAAATCCGCGTCCAGCGCATCTTCCGCGGCGGTGTCCATGCTCTCGTCGCGCAGGGCATCCACGCCGTTGCTTTCAACCACCGCGCGGATGCGCGCCAGTTTGTCGGCCATGGTGGCATCCAGCGCAGGCGCCGTCACAGGCGCAACTGGCTCGGCCTCGGTGATGTCTGTCGCCATCACGATCTCTGCGGAGTCCATCTGCGGCGCGCGCTCGGACGCGTCGATCTCCGCCTGTGATACAGGCTCTGATACAGGCTCTGGTACGGGCTCTGATACGGGGGGTGCCTCTGCCGGCGGCGCCGGTTCGGGCTCTTGGATTACCGCCGCTGCCGCTGTCGCTGCCAGAGAGGGCGCCGCGGCGCGCAGCAGGATCCCTGTGCCGTCGCTGTGCGCGTCAACCCGGCGCGATATCTCGTTTTGGGCAATCCGCGCGAGCATGTCGGCGTCGGGCTGGGGCGGTTCTGCCCCAAAGTACCTGTCGTCGGCTGCAAGGTCGCGAAAGTATTCGGCAATCGCCTTCATCGTCCCGAATGCGTCATCAAACCCTTCAAGCGTGCATGAGAAGGTTCCATATGAGACGGTCAGGATCTTGTTGGTTTGCACCATTTGCTCGTCCTCGTCGTTATGAACGAATGTTTACCAACCAACTCGCGGCAAGAGCGGATCGAATCTGTGCCCATAGACGTATCATTTCGTGGCCAGATTGTGTCTGGTTTCCAAAACTTGCATTAAGCCCGCATGAATGACGCGATAGTTGAAACCGAAGATTGGGTGACTTTGATCGGTGGCGGCGAGGTTCAGACCGAAGATCTGAGCCTTGCGCTCCAACTCGCGCCGGTTCTCGTCGCCGCAGATAGTGGCGCGGATTGGGCACTGGCGCAAGGCATCTCTCCGATCGCGGTGATCGGCGATTTCGATTCGCTCTCGGAAACGACCCGGGCCGGTCTGCCCGCCGCGCGGCTGCATCAGATCGCCGAACAGGACAGCACGGACTTTGACAAAGCCCTGCGCAACATCGCGGCGCCGGTGGTTCTGGCGGTCGGATTTCTGGGGGCCAGGGTCGATCACCAGTTGGCGGCGTTTCATGTCCTCGCCCGACACAGCGACCGCGCCTGCCTGTTGCTCGGACCTCGGGAGGTCATCTTTGCCGCCCCGCCCGGCGTGCCCCTGCAGTTCGACCTCAGCGCCGGAGATGTCGTGTCGCTGTTCCCGATGACGGCCGTCAGCGGCAGATCCACCGGCCTGCGCTGGCCGATCGACGGGCTGGATTTCGCGCCCATGACCCGGATCGGGACGTCCAATGCCGCCGAGGGGCCCGTGACGTTAACCTTCGACGGGCCGGGAATGCTGGTGATCTTGCCGCGTCGCGCGCTGCACGGCGCCCTTACTGCGCTGGCGTCTCGACCGGCCGGCGATCCAGACGGGTCTTAGGCGGGGTCTCGTCGCGCTTCTTCTTCTGGCTGGCCTGCTCGGTCATCAACACGTACAGCCCGGCCCCCATGGTGATCGCGATGCCGATCGTCGCCAGCGTGTTGGGCAGGTCGCTGAAGATGATGAACCCGGCCAACATCGCCATCGGAATCTCAAGATACTGAATGGGCGCCACCGTGGCGGAAGGCGCAAAGCGCAGCGACCAGGTCATCAACAGATGGGCCAGGGTGCCCAGGACTCCGATGGCCACCAGAAGCCAGAGCGTGTCGGCCGGCAGGGCCGCGAGATTGAGGTGCGATCCGCCATTCCACTGCCCGACCAGCGCAATCGGCAGGATGATCAGCGTCGCCATCAGGCCGTTGACGGTCTGCAGCCCGATAGGGTCGGTCTCGTGCGCGATGCGCCGCGTGGTCAGCATGAACAGCGAAAAGGTCACGGCCACGCCCAGCGGCAGGAGCGCGTACCATCCAACCTGAACAAAGCTCGGCTGGATCACCAGAAGACTGCCGACAAAGCCCACCAGACAGGCCACGATACGGCGCGGACCGACTTCTTCGCCCAAGATCCACTGCCCCAGGATCAACATCAGAAAGGGCATCACAAAGGCGATGGCCACGGCATCGGCCAGGGGCATGAACTTGAGGGCCGTGAACATCATGCCGATCCCGGCCATATGCAGGATCGTGCGCAGCCAGGCCAACCGCCAAGTGCGCGGCGACATCCGCCAGCTGCGCCCCGCAAGCCATACGATTGGCGCCAGAATCACAGCCTGCAGGGCAAAGCGAACCAGCAGCAATTCGATGATTCCGACCCGCGGGCCCAACAGCTTGGCCGTCGCATCCCCTAGGGGCGCGACGATACAAAAACCGAGCATGAGAAGGATGCCCAGTACGGGCCGATCTATGGTCATGGGCGGGACCGTAAAATCGCCGTCCGGAAATTTCAAGCAAAGGTTGTGCGAAGTGATGTAAAATTCTTCTTAAAGGAATTTTGCATGCGCAGCGTGAAAACCTGGCGGGCAAAACCTCGGTGCTTTACCCTGGAACAGGCCCCCGGAGTCAGCAGTTCGGCACGTTGACTGCCAGCCCTCCGAGAGAGGTTTCCTTATACTTTTCATGCATGTCCTGCCCGGTCTGGCGCATGGTCTCGATGCAGGCATCCAGCGGCACCATGTGCTGGCCGTCCCCGCGCAGCGCCAGGCTTGCGGCCGAAACCGCCTTGATCGCCCCCAGCCCGTTGCGCTCGATACAGGGCACCTGCACCAGCCCTTTGACCGGATCGCAGGTCATGCCCAGATGGTGTTCCAGCGCGATTTCGGCGGCATTCTCGACCTGCTCGGGCGTGCCGCCCATCACCGCGCACAGACCGGCCGCGGCCATCGCCGCGGCGCTGCCGACCTCGGCTTGACACCCGGCCTCGGCCCCGCTGATCGAGGCATTGTACTTCACCAGCCCGCCAATGGCGGCGGCGGTCAGAAGAAAGTCCTCGACCTTGGCCACCGTGGCGCCGGGGACATGGTCGAGCCAATAGCGCATCACCGCCGGCACCACGCCCGCCGCGCCATTGGTCGGCGCGGTCACCACCTGACCGCCCGCGGCGTTCTCCTCGTTGACGGCCATCGCATAGACGCTCATCCAGTCGTTGATCGTATGCGGCGGGGCGAGGTTGAGCCCGCGTTCCGCCAGCAGCGCGTCATGGATCGACTTGGCCCGGCGCCGGACGTGCAAACCGCCCGGCAGAATACCGTCCTGGGTGAGGCCACGGTCGATACAGGCGTTCATCACCTCCCAGATCCGCGCCACGCCCTGACCCAGGTGCTCCGCCGAATGGCGCGCGCGTTCATTGGCGCGCTTGAGATCCGCAACGCTCTTGCCGGTGCTTTTGCACATCTCCAGCATCTCGGCGGCGGATTTGAACGGGTAGAGCACAGGGGCGCCGTCTTCCGTGGCGCCACCGGCGGCCAGTTCGGCCTCGGTAAGGACAAAGCCGCCGCCCACCGAATAATAGGTCTCGCTGAGAGTCACATCGCCCTGCGCGTCGGTGGCCATCAGGATCATGCCGTTGGCATGGCCCGGCAGCGGCCGGTCATAGTCAAAGATCAGGTCCTTGGCGGGATCAAACTGAAGGGGCCCCAACCCGTCCGGTGTCACCTGAGCCCTGGCCCCGATCTCGGCCAGCGCAAGATCGGCGGCCTCGGCGTCGTAGGTCTCGGGTTCAAAACCGGCCAGACCCAGGATCACCGCGCGGTCGGTGGCGTGGCCAACCCCGGTGAAGGCCAGCGAGCCATGAAGCGAGGCGCGCAGCCCGTGGAACTGAAACGGCGAGCCGCGCATGGTCTCCAGAAACCGGGCGGCGGCGACCATGGGGCCCATCGTGTGCGACGAGGACGGGCCAATGCCCACCTTGAACATGTCAAAGACAGAGAGAAACATCAGAATGGGGTGCCTTCGGGCGGGTTGGGCCGTTCCGGGGCGGTAAAGGGGTGATCTGACATCCCTTCCGCCAGGATCAGGGCCTTGCAGGACGCGCGCGTCTCCAGCCGGGCGCACATGTCCATGATCCGGGGCAGGGCGTCATGGTCCACCCAAACGCGATCGCCAAAGCCGTACAGGCCAAGCCAGCGCACGACGCCGGCCAGGTAGAGATCGATCGCCGACGGCGCGGGGCCGCAAAACCAGGGCCCGCATCGGTCGATGGCCTGGGTTTCGAGCATCTCGAGATGGCCGTGAATGCGGCCGTGCAACGCAAGCCGCATCTCGTCCCAGGCCGCTTTCGGGCCGTAGCGGTGGATGTAAAATGTCTGGATCATCTCGGGATGCAGCGTGTTGGCCACAAACAGCAGCCAGTTGAGCGCTGCGCCACGGAGCGGGTCGTATAGGGCGGGCAGAAGCCCGCCATGCCGGTCGGCCAGCCAGATGAGGATCGCACCGGTCTCCGAGATCGGTCCATCCGGCGTTTCCAGGGTCGGAATGCGTCCGGCCGGGTTGAGCTGGCGGTAGTCTGCGCTGCGATGCGCCTTCAGGCTGCGGTCAACCAGAAGGGTGTCATAGGGCACCTCCAGTTCCTCCAGCGCCAGCCGGGTGATCAAAGAGGCATTGTCAGGGGCATAATGCAGACGGTAGCTCATGACGGAAAACCTACAGCACCCCAGCCGGAACGGCGCTACAAAAGCGACCTGTCGCAGAGACAATCGACCAGATGTCAGTCCAGCGTCAGATCATAGGCTGTCAGCGCCATGGGCGCATCGAACCCGCGCAGGGTCCGGGTGCCGATCGGGTGTCCGGCACCGGGGCAGGCGGCGGCGAATGCGTCGCTGGCCAGCAACGGCGCGCCCAACTCGGTGCTCAGCCCCTCAAGCCGGCTTACCAAAGCGACCGATGGCCCGGTGGCGGTGAAATCCAACCGCTTCCGGGTGCCGATATTGCCGTAAAGCACCTGCCCGATATGCAGCGCGACGGCGTAATCAAAGGTCGGGGCGCCCGCGCGGTCCCGGTCGGCATTGGCGCTGCGGGCCCGCTGCGCCGCGTCGCGCGCGGCCGCCAGCGCAGAGGCGCAGGCGTGGCGGCGCGCGTCCGTGCCCGCCGCGCAGGGGAAGATCGCCAGAAGGCCATCGCCGATGTATTTCAACACCTCGCCGCCGTGATCCAGCGCCGCCTGCGCGGTGCAATCGAAATAGCTGTTGAGCAGATCCAGATAGACCGGCGCCTCCAGCGACTGGCTGAGCGCGGTGGAGCTGCGCATATCGCTGTAAAACAGCGCGCATTCGATCTGCTGCCAGTCGCCGCGCGTGCTTTGCCCGTTCAGCACCCGCCGGCCCGAGTTCCGGCCCAGATAGGTCTCCAGAAGCTCGGTGGCCAGATACCGTTCGGTGGCCACGCGAACACAGACCGCCAGTGGCCGCGACAGGCGTTCGAGCTGCGCGATCTCCGTCTGCGAGAACCCGCTGAACCGACGCGTGGCAAAGGCCAGGATGGTGCCGATCGCGCCGGATGGCAGCGCCGGCAGCGCCGTCTGGTCGCGCCCGAACCTGTGGCGGAAGAGCGCGTAGCTGGTGATCCCCTCCGCCGCGAGGGTTTCAAAAATCGGATAGCGCGCGACGTCGGCGGGATCGCGCAAATCGGCCACCAGCTTTTTGAGGTCCTGCACCATCGCCTCGCCAAAAGGCGTGGGCGAAATGGCCGCCGCATCGATCTGATCGCGCCGCACCACGGTCCAGGCGACGCCGGGGGCGTCCGATGCCCAGGTCAGATCCAGAAGACCGATCTCGGGATGCAGCACCACCCGGCCGATGCGCAGCCGGTCCACGGCAATGCCCGCGCGCATCAGGCGGGCGCAAAACCCGGTCACCGTGTCGGACAGATCCAGATCCTGCAACGACCGTTCGAGCAGCCAGTCAGAGATCTCGTCAAACACGTCTGGCATCAGGCGTCTGCTTTCGCTGATCTGTCATTCTGCGCCGGCACGCCCGGTCGACAGATCCAAACTCGCCGATATCGGCAGGCTGCACCAGAGCGATTGCACCCGCGCTTTCGGCAAATTTGCCCAAAAGGCGCGGTCTGCCCCTCTCGCACCTGCCCGCAGATGTGCCTATAAGAGCGCGCATCACGCACAAGGACCCAGCACATGACCGGAGAGCTCTCGCCCATCGACAAGGCCAAATTCGTGGCCGCGCGTCGCGCCGCCGATCTGGTGGAGGATGGGATGCGCGTCGGGCTTGGCACAGGGTCGACCGCCGCCTGGCTGGTGCGCTGCCTGGGCGAGATGGTGCGCGAGGACGGGCTGAAGTTTCGCGGCGTGCCGACCTCGACCCGCACGGCGGCCCTGGCGCGCGATGTCGGGATCGAGGTGGTCAGCCTGGATGAGGCCAAGTGGCTCGACCTGACCGTTGATGGCGCCGACGAATTCGATGCCGATCTCAACCTGATCAAGGGCGGCGGCGGCGCGCTTCTGCAGGAAAAGATCGTGGCCACCGCCTCCGATCACATGGTGGTCATCGCCGATGTCGGCAAAGAGGTGGAAACGCTGGGCACCTATCCGCTGCCGGTTGAGGTGATTCCCTTTGGCTGGCAGACCACCCAGGCGCTGATCGAGGAAACCCTCGTGTCCATGGATGTCTTGGGCCGCGCCGCCACGCTGCGCATGAACGGGCACATTCCTTACGTGACCGATGAGGCCAACCACATCCTCGATCTGCATCTGACCCGCATCGGCAACCCGCGCCAGATGGCCATGGTGCTCAACCAGATCCCGGGCGTGGTTGAAAACGGTCTCTTTATTGATATCTGTGACACCGTGGTGATCGGCTATGGTGACGGGCGGGTAGAGACCCGGGACATCAATCAGGGCACTGTGGAACATGACCGGCTGGATTTCGTGGAATCGGACAACCTGTTCACCGATCTGACCGACTAGGGGGCACCATGGACTTCGATTTTGATCTCTTTGTGATCGGTGGCGGCTCCGGCGGTGTGCGCGCCGCCCGCGTGGCCGCGGGAGAGACCGGCGGCAGGGTCGGGCTTGCCGAGATGGACCGGTATGGCGGCACCTGCGTGATCCGCGGCTGCGTGCCCAAGAAACTGATGGTCTTTGCCTCGTCCTATCCCGGCATCGCCGAGGAAGGCCAGGCCTATGGCTGGAGCGGCATGACCGCCGGCGCGTTCGACTGGGATCACTTCCATACGCGCCTGTCGGGCGAACTCGACCGGCTAGAAAACATCTATCGCCAGTTGCTCGACAATGCCGGGGTGCAGAAGTTTGACGCCCGCGCGGTGATCACCGATCCTCATACCGTGGCGCTCAGCACCGGTGAGAGCTTTACCGCCAGGCACATCCTCGTGGCCAGCGGCGGGCGCCCGGTGCGCCCGGACATTCCCAATGCCCACATGGGCATCGTGTCGGACGACATTTTCCACCTGCCCGAACTGCCCAAGAAGATCCTCATTGTCGGGGGCGGCTATATCGCCTGCGAATTTGCCTGCATCCTCAACGGGCTCGGCGTTGACGTGACGCAATTCTACCGCGGCGCCCAG